>NZ_CDWWXB010000124.1:7557-10409 GCF_977971855.1 Frankia sp. CoWAU3
TGGTGGGGGCTTCCCCGGTCGGGGGACCGCCCGCGGGCTGGTCCGACCGGGGAAGCCCCCACCACCGGCCGCACCGCCGGGGTCCCCGGCGGTGCGGCCCGCCGGCTCGGACCCCGCCGGGGTCGCGGCGACGTCCGGGGTCGAGCGCGCCGCCGGCACCTGCGCCTCCTCCCCGGCCCGCGCCTCCTCAGCCGTCCCAGCCGCACCGGGCAGACCCGAGGCGAAGGCCGCCCGCGTCGCCTCCCACCAGGAGGTCGCGTCCTCGGCGCAGAGCCGGTCGACCTCGGCGGCCAGCCGCGCGGTGAACGCCCGCACATCCTCACCCGGCGCGGGGCGCATCGGCCGGCCGAACCGCACCGACACCGGCGGACGGCCCGCCACCGGCCAGGACCGTCCCCGCGGCATCGCCGCGTACGCACCCCGCAGCCCCACCGGAACCACCGGCACCCCCGCGTTGATCGCCAGATAGGCGGCCCCCAACCGGAACCGGCCCCGCGCCCCGTCCCGCGACCGCGTCCCCTCCGGAAAGATCACCAGGTTCCAGCCGTCCCCCAGCAGGTTCATCGGCGTCGCCGACGGCGCCCCACCGTGCCGTTCGATCGGCACCGTCGCGAACGCGAACGCACTCGACGCCCCCCGCCAGGCACTGTCGAAGAAATAGTCCGCCGCCGCCGTCACCGCCGTACGCGCCCGCACCCACCCGGGCACCGTGCACAACAGCAGCGGGGCGTCCAGATGACTGCTGTGATTCGACACGATGATCATCGGGGTGTCGCGGACCCCGTCGAACGCCTCCGCACCGTGCACCGCCACCGTCAGCGTCGTCCGCAGCAGCGGGCACATCACCCCACGCAGAAACACCCCCCGGGCGGCCCGCGCCGCCGGGCGACGCGCCCACGCGGTCGGGAACTCCCGCGGCACCTCGGGGACCCGATGCGCCTCGGCGCTGCCCGGGACCGGGCCGCGGCCACCCGGCCACCCGGCCACCACCGCCCGCAGCCCCACACCCCGTCGCGGCCTACTCGCCATCCCGTTCACCTCTGCCCCTGCCGATCCGGTCCACCGCTGGCACCTGTGCTCCGCCGCGCATGGCCACCGCGTCCCAGCCGGCGACCGCACGATCCGTGACCCGCATCTCCCGCGGTCACCGTACTTCGGCGATCAGATGAGGTGGGGAGTGCAGATAGGTGATAGACGGATCACGGCCCACCGATCCCGACACCATCTCCAACGCATCCGCCAACGTCGACGCCGCCCGGAACCCCAGCCGCGCGCACGCCGCCCGATCACCGCCCACCCACACCACATCCCCCACATGGGCCATCGCCGGCGCCGCCTCATACCAGCGGTGGAACGGATGCACCCCGTGATGAGCAAGCGACGTCCGATACAGCGACGCATACCAGGGATCGGTGGCGTACTGCCGTTCGAACTTCGCCTCTACCGTCGCCGCCTCGGTCGACTCGGCGAGCACCTCCTCGTAGAAGTCCACGTAGGAGGGGTGATGCAGCTGGGAGAACCGTGGCGTCAGCGGATGGTAGACGATCAACGCCCCGTTCTCGCGGACCACCGGCCGCCCCCGGTACCGGCCGAAAACCTCCCCGAGCGCGCCGTGCGCCGCCAGCACCGGGTTGACCACCGCACCCGCGTCGAACGGCCCGAACGGGCCCAGCCCGACGACAACGACGTCGCTTTGCCCATCGACGGTGACCCGCTGCTGGGCGTCGACCCCCGCCGCCGCGACCGCCGCGACCGCCGTAGGATCCCCCGCGCTCACCGAGGTGACCGCATAGTCGGCGGCGAAGTCACGCAGCAGCCGGCGGCGCGCCCGCGACCCCACCAGCTCCAGGCCACGGCCCAGCCCAACCGCCATCGCCTGATCGGCCAGCGACCACTCCCACTCCCGGCGGGTCAGGAACGGATAGTGCACCGGCGCCGTCGCGGCGTTCACCGTCACCGCGACGGCGAACACCCGCACCGCCTCGCACAGCAGCCGACCCATCCGCGCCGCCGGACCCGGCGGCGCACCAACCCCCCCATCCCCGATGCCGCCATCCCCGTCCCGGCCAGCACCGTCCCCGGGCAGGCCGACGCGGCGGACCGCCGCGGCGACGCTGTGCACGTGACGCAGCGTCGCATACGACGACAGGCCGGTCACGAGCCCGCCCGCACCGACCGCCGCCGGGCTCTGCACGACCCCGACGTGCACCAGCAGGTCGGCGGTGGCAACCCGGCGGGAAACCTCCACCTGTTCGTCGGCGTCGGTCGCCCCCACGACGGTGAGATTGTCAGGATCCTCCGCGTCATGGCTGCGCAACTGCCCGGGCCAGAACGAGCGGAACACCCGCTCCCCGACGATCCGCTCCACCTCGCCTGCGCTCAACCGCCGGTTCAACCCGTTCGCCACGACCAGCGCCACATCGTCGACACCGGCCGCCACCGCCGCCGTCAGCACCGCCTCGATGATCCGCCCCCGCACATCCGGGCGACGCATCCGCGGCAACGGCGTCGACAGATCGTCAAAACTGATCGTCAGCCGCATCCCCGGACGCAGCAACGCCGCCAGCGGTTCGCTGCCCACCGGCGCCGCCAACGCCGCGGCGATCGCCGCATCGACGTCACCGACCCCGGGCAGCGACTCGGGCGGATACACCACCCGCGTCCCGAGCGGGAACTGCTCGAGCAGCACGCCCTCACCCTGGTGCACCAGCAGCGGGGGAGTCCGCTCGTCAACCTCGAGCACGAACCCCGGTCTCACCAGCATGATCCCTTCCACGTCCGGCACGAAGGGACAACCCCTCCGTGTTGGCGCCCCGCCCGGCGGCGCAGCCCCGCCATGACCCCACCTGCCC
>NZ_CDWWXB010000125.1:0-3067 GCF_977971855.1 Frankia sp. CoWAU3
CCCCGCGGCCCGCACCATCTCACAGGTCTCCCACCGCTCCTCCCAGCTGTGGGTGGTGACCACGTTCGGGAAGTGCGAGCGGGCCGTCTCCAGATTGTGGTTGTAACGGTGCACACCCATTGCCGTGAGTTCGTCGACCTGCTCGGAGGTCAGCATGCCCAGCGAGCAGGCGACGTTGATGTCGACCGCCGCACGGATGGCGGCGACCCCTTCCCGCACCTGCGCCATGAGCCGGGCGTCCGGGCCCCGTACGGCCGCGACGATGCAGAACTCGGTGGCGCCTGTCGCCGCGGTCTGCCGGGCGGCGTCGACGAGCGAGGGCACGTCCAGCCAGGCGGACCGCACCGGCGAGTCGAACTTGCCGGACTGCGAGCAGAAGTGACAATCTTCCGGGCATCCGCCGGTCTTGAGGCTGACGATCCCCTCCACCTCGACCTCCGGACCACACCAGCGCATCCGCACCTCGTGGGCCAGGGCGAGCAGATCGGTCAGCGTCTCGTCCGGGAGCCGGAGCACGGCGAGCACGCCGGCCTCGTCCAGCCCCCGTCCGCCATCGAGGACCTCGCGCCGTGCCACGGTGAGGATGTCGGCACCGTCCTGGTCCGCCGGCGGCCGCGGCGACACCGGTGCAGGTGCGGTGGGGTGCGCGGTCACGGACGTGGTCACGGACGTGGTCACGGATGCAGTCACAGGGGTCTCCAGACAAGGGTCAACGGGTGCGGTGGGCGCGTGGTGGCGGTGGGCATCGTGGTCGGGACTGATGCGCATGCACCCAGGTGCATGCGCATCCATTGTCGAACCGGCGCGCGGATGTGGGGCCGGATTCCCGAACACCATCGAGCCCCGAAGACTATCGAGCATGGTGGTTACGTCTCGTAGCGAGCTCTGAACTCCTGGGCACGGAACGTGCCGCCAAGTGCCGGTTGCAGTGAGGCACGCGCCACGGCCAGGAACTCGAGCCGGGCCAGCAGGCCGGCTCCCGCCGGAAGGACGCCGGCCAGCGGCCGGGCGGCCAGGCTTTCCAGGTCGATGAGGTTGCACCGGCAGGCCAGATCCGGTTCGGCCGGCCAGGACCCGACCACCACGCCGGAGAGGTCCAGGCCGCGGTGCGCCAGCGCCTCCAGGGTCAGCGCCGTGTTGTTCAGAGCGCCCAGGCCTGCGGCGGTCACGACGAGCACCGGCGCCCGCAGCACCCGGGCGAGGTCGGCGAGGGTGGCGCCGCCCGCGTCGTAGCGGACCAGCAGGCCGCCGGCGCCCTCGACGAGGACGAGATCGCGGCTGTCGGCGAGGGTGCCGATCCGGGCGGCGAGCTCGTCGAGGTCGACGGCCCGGTGCCCGGACCTGCGGGCGGCGGTGGCCGGAGCGAGCGGGTCGGGGTAGCGGGCCAGCTCGTGGACGTCGGTGATCCCGGTCAGATCGCGGACGAGGTCGACGTCACCCAGCTCGCCGGGGCCGACACCGGTCTGGGCCGGTTTCACCACCGCGACCGCGTGGTGTCGGTCGTGCGCGAGCGCGCCGATCGCGGCCGTCACCACCGTCTTGCCGACCCCGGTGCCGGTCCCGGTCACCACCAGGACCGTCATCGGGCCAGGACCGTCATCGGGCCAGGACCGTCATCGGGCCAGGACTGTCATCGGGCCAGGACTGTCATCGGGCCAGGACTGTCATCGGGCCAGGACTGTCATCGGGCCAGGACCCCGGCGGCGGCCAGCGCGTCGGTGACGATCGCGAGGTCGGCATCGGTGAGATCGGCCCGGGCGGCGAGGCGCAGCCGGCTGGTCCCGACCGGCACCGTCGGTGGCCGGAAGCAGCCGACGGCCACCCCGTGCCCGCGGCAGGTCGTCGCGGCCGCGATCGCGGGTTCGGGATCCCCAATGATCACTGAAACGACGGCCCCGGCGGGATCCGGCGCGCCGGTCAGGCCGGCGAGCTGACGGGCCCGGCGCCGGACGGTGCCGGGCAGCTCCGGGTGGCCCCCCAGAAACTCCAGGGCGGCCAGCGCGGTGCCCACGTTCGCCGGGGCGAGGCCGGTATCGAAGATGAAGCTGCGGGCGGTGTCGATGAGGTGATCGCGCACGGCCGCCTCGCCCAGCACCGCGCCGCCCTGGCCGCCCAGCGCCTTGGACAGGGTGGCCGTCGCCACCACGTCCGGCTCCCCGGCGAGGCCCGTGGCGGCGAGTGCCCCCCGACCGGCGGGCCCGACCACCCCGAGCGCATGGGCCTCGTCGACGACCAGGACCGCTCCGTGGGCCCGGGCGGCCGCGTGCAGTTCGGTCAACGGGGCGAGATCGCCGTCCGCGGAGAACACCGACTCGGTCACGACGAGTGCCCGCCGCCAGGGGCGTCCGGCGAGGGCCGCCGCGACCGTGGCCACATCGGCATGCGGTGTCACGACGACGTCCGCCCGGGACAGCCGGCAGGCGTCCACGATCGAGGCGTGGTTCAGCGCGTCCGAGACGACCAGGTCGCCGGGGCCGGCCAGGGCGGTGACCACCGCGAGGTTCGCCGTGTAGCCGGAGGAGAAGACCAGGGCCGAGGCGAATCCGGCGTGCGCGGCGAGCGCGTTCTCCAGCTCCCCGTGCAACGTGGTCGTCCCGGTCATGAGCCGACTCCCGGTGGCCCCGGCACCCCAGGCGCGCAGGGCGCGGATCCCGCCGTCGACGACCGCCGGATGACGGCTGAGCCCGAGGTAGTCGTTGCCCGCGAGATCGACGAGCACGCTTGCGCCCGGTTTGTCCGGGCCGCCCCGCGGGCGTAGCTCGCGGCGCAGCCCGGCGGCGGCCCGGGCCCGGGCGTGGTCCGCGAGCCAGGCGAGCGGCGCGGCAGCCTCGACGTCATCGACGGTCACGACGGTCAGCGTACGGGTATCGGCCACTGTGATGGGGTGCCCGCCACCTCACGAACCCGGCCGGTCTGGCAGTCTGCGAGCCGTGGGAACCCTCGCCGACATGCTGCGCGCGAGCACGGATCTCAGCGACGACGACATCGACCACCTGCACGCGCTCGTCGCGGACTGGGCTCTGCTCGCCGACCTCTCCTTCGCTGATCTGTTGCTGCTCGTGCCTGT
>NZ_CDWWXB010000125.1:3367-7550 GCF_977971855.1 Frankia sp. CoWAU3
CCACGCCAGCGGAGCCGAATTCCTCGTCGTGGCCCAGGTTCGTCCCACCACCGGTCCAACCGCGTACCACAACGACGAGGTCGGCAGCGTCGTGATCAATCGCTGGGTGGTCCAGAACGCCTGGCGGGAACACCGGATCGCGCGGGAGGGCGAGCCCGAGTGGGACGGCGGGGTCCCGGTGCGGACCGAGGCGATCCCGGTCCGGCGGGGTGACGAGGTGATCGCCGTCCTTGCCCGGGACACCAACCTCGCGACCACCCGGACGCCGAGCGCGCTGGAGTCGGCTTATCTGCAGGGTGCCAACAACCTGGCCCTGATGATCGCCGAGGGCGCCTTTCCGTTCCGCGGCAGCTCGGCGGAGCTTCCCGAGTCCCCCCGGGTGGGCGACGGCATGATGCGGCTCGACAGCGCCGGAAAGGTGATCTTCGCGAGTCCGAACGCGCTCTCGGCGTACCGCCGGCTCGGCTACACCGGCAATGTCACGGGCGAGGACCTCCGCTCCGTGCACCGGGCGCTGAACCTGTCCGCCACGACCCCGGCGGTCTGGCACGCGCTCGGCCGGCGTCGGCCGGTGGAGGTGGAGGCCGCGGTCGGGAGCACGGTGGTACTTCTGCGGGCGATCCCGCTCTTCCCCGGGGCGACCCGGGAGGTGCTGGTGCTCGTCCGGGACGTCTCCGAACTACGTCGCCGCGAGGCGCTGCTGCTGAGTAAGGACGCGACGATCCGTGAGATTCATCACAGGGTCAAGAACAATCTACAAACCGTAGCCGCCCTACTGCGGTTGCAGATGCGGCGGACGAAGGTCGACGAGGCGCGCTCGGCGCTGCGGGAGTCGGTGCGCCGGGTCACCTCGATCGCGGTCGTGCACGAGACGCTGTCCCAGAGCCTGGGGGAGAGCGTGCCGTTCGACGAGATCGCCGACCAGATCACCTCGGTCACGGTGGATCTGGCCTCCACCGGGGCCCGGGCGAACACCCGCCGGACCGGGTCGTTCGGGCGGCTTCCCGGCGAACTCGCCACCCCGTTGGCTCTTGTGCTTTCCGAACTTCTGCAGAATGCTGTAGAACATGCGTTCGACGGTTCGGCGGGTTCCATCGAGATCCGGGTCAGCCGCCTGGCAGACCGGCTTGACGTCGTCGTGGCCGACGACGGTGCCGGGCTGCCCGAGGACTTCCAGCTCGAGCACTCGCCAAGGCTGGGGCTGCAGATCGTCCGCCAGCTGGTGCTGGGCGAGATGCACGGCACCATCCGGCTCCAGGCCGGTCCAAAGCACGGGACGGAGGCGCTCCTGTCGATCCCACTTTCTGAAAGTTGAGTGTTTAGGGTGCCCGGGAGGGGGTATTCCCCAGGATGTGTCCCTCGTCCATGGCCGTCGTGCCGATGTGGCGTGCTCGTGGGGGGCCGGATCGGGACCGTCCCGGGCGGTGGTTCGCCTGAGCGGGTCCGATCGCCGGGAGGTGCGGTCGGGGGCGGAAAACATTACGGCCGCCCCGTCCGCGTCGCGCCGCATTGCTGCGGCGGATGCGCGGACAGAACGGCCGATGCTGCTGCCAGCCACCCCTGTGCCGCGGTACGGGTTGTGGCATGACCTCATGCGGCGACCACTGCGGTCCGCCGGTGCCGGTTCCGGCGGGCAGGGCCTGCCGCGAGCGGGTGTTGTTGTTCGGACCCGGGACGTGGTGCCGGGTCCTCGGGTGCTGTCGGCCTGCCGTCGGGGACGGTCCTGCGGTCAGGCGGTTCGAACCCGGAGTCGGACCTGGCGCTTGAGCGCCCGGCGTTCGTCCTCGCTCATCCCGCCCCAGACACCGGAGTCCTGCCCGGTGTCCAGTGCCCAGTTGAGGCAGTCACTCGTGACTGCGCACCGCGCGCAAACGGCCTTTGCCTCTTCGACCTGGCGTTCCGCCGGACCGGTTGTACCGATCGGGAAGAAGAGCTCGGGATCCTCGTCACGGCAGAGCGCTCTGTGGCGCCAGTCCATGCGTACAACTCCCTCTCTCGTCTCGGGCCACACTGCACATGAGACGCTTTGTGAGCCGCTACGGTTGTGCCGAGGTGAAAAATAAATTGAGCAGGATGTCTGCTCGGCCTCGGCGGCGGCCGTAGAGCGGGTTGCCGGGTGTCGGTAAGCCCGGGTGCACGTGCATCCACCTCGGACATTCGCCACCCTCCCACCCGAACAGGCAGCAGCGCAAGAACCTGCAAGCCTCTTCACAGCCTGGCTGGCCTGCACTTGTCCGGCAAGGACACAGACGGACCACGGGGGGCGACCGTCTCCTTGGATGGCCGAAGTGCCACGGGAGCCCCGATTGCCAGGGGATGTTACGCTCCGTTGTATCGATCGTTACCGGTGCGGCCGGTGGGCGGCCCGGATCCTCGGCGATCAAGCCGCCGATGTCATGCCAGTCGGTCATGGATCCGTTCTGTGGTGCCTGAGGGCTGCCTGAGGTCCGCTCCGGCGCCGGTGCGCGCCGTCATCCCGGCCCGATCTGACCCGCTCGCGTCGCCGGAGATGGCAGGGTTGGGGCATGGAGGTTCTCGGCCATCGTGGCAGCAGGGTTCCCGGCCCGGAGAACACGGTCGAGGCGGTGGATGCCGCGTTGCGGGTGGGCGCCGACGGTGTCGAGGTCGACGTGCGGCGCAGCGCGGACGGCGACCTGGTCTGCGTGCACGACGCGCGGCTGTCCCGTCCCGCCGGCCGGGCCGTGGTCCGGCAGACCACGGCGGCGCTGCGGGCCCGGGGGATCCCTCTGCTCGATGAGATCCTCGACGTGTGGGATGGTCACGGTCGGCTCATCTGTGAGATCAAGAACCAGCCCGGGCAGCCGGACTTCGACGCCCCCCGGGAGCAGACCGTGCGCCGGCTTGCCGAGACGCTGCGTGCCCGGGGATGGACCGGCCGCCGGCCGGACGCCGCTGACCTTGACGCCGGTGCCGGCGGCATCACGGTGTCGTCGTTCGACTGGTTCGCCATCGAGGCGGTGCGTGACGCCGACCTCGCGGTCACGACGGCGTTCCTCACCATGCCCCGGATGTCGGTGAGCGGCGGCCTCGCCTACGCACGGTCGGCGGGCCACACCGAACTGCATGTGCACACCAGCGCGGTGCTCGGCACCTCCGACGCGGCGGGACGGGCGCGCGAAGCCGGCGTCCGGTTGATCACCTGGACGGTGACCAGCGTCGAGGACGCCCGGCGGATCCGCGACGCGGGCGTCACCGGGGCGATCTGCGACGACCCCATGGAGATCTGCCAGGCGCTGTCCCGGCTGGACGGGACCCCCACCACGGCGCTCGACGCCTGAGCGGACATTCTCCTGGGCGGGCAGCCGTCAGGCGACGACGCGCAGCGCGTGCGGCTGGTGGGTCAGCAGCACCTCGGAGAACATCCCGAGATACTCGCCGTCCATCTGCACCGGCAGGGGCGTATCCGTGGAGAAACGGATCGACGACGTGTTGTGGCGGCGCACCACGTTGCGACCGCGCGGACCCTCGCCGTCGGTGAGTATCCGCGAGGCGGCCCGCAGCACGCTGGGCAACCGTACCCGCCGCAGCGCGAGGAGGTCCAGACCGGTGTCGAAGGACGCGTCCGGGCAGGCGAGGACGGGACGGGAGTTGAAGTAGGTCCACGGGCGGGTGTTGCAGACGATGCAGAAGGCGATGTGCTCCTCGGCCCGCCCGCCCGCCGGGTCGGTGGTCCCGGGGTCGGGGGCCGAGCCGGCGTCGGTGGTCGTCAGGGTGATGGGCGAACCGCGGCGGTCGGTGCCGTGGAGGATCTGACCCGCCGCGGTCCGCAGGAACAGGCCGGCGGTGTTGCGTCTGCCCTTGCCACGCTTCTCCTCGACCCGCGCGACGACCCGGGCATCCAGGCCGATACCGAAACAGAACGTGAACCAGCGCCGTTCGTCGCCGTACTGAGCCCGGCCGAGGCTGATCCGCTGGGTGCGGCCCTCGCGGAGCGCGCTCAGCAGCTCGCCGGTCGCCTCCACCGGTGACGCGGAGTAGCCTAGCGCGCGAGCGAAGACGTTGGTGCTGCCACCCGGGACCACGGCGAACGCTGGGCCGCCCGGTACCGGACCGTTCTGGAGCAGTCCGTTGATGATCTCGTTGACGGTACCGTCCCCACCGAGCGCAAGCACCACGTCGACGCCGAGTTCGGCCGCTCTGGCCCCCAGTTCCACCCCGTGCC
>NZ_CDWWXB010000125.1:7575-8346 GCF_977971855.1 Frankia sp. CoWAU3
GTTCCACCCCGTGCCCCCGCCCCTTGGTGACCACAGTCTCCAGAGCGAGGTCCGCGGCGAGCGCGCTGGCGAGGACGTCACGAACACGTTCGGTCGTAGCAGTGGCGACGGGGTTGACGACCAACAGCCCTCGCATGCCTCCACCGTAGTCCGCCCGGTCATCCGGGTCGCCGGCTGGGAAAACTCTCACACCGTTGGAATCCGGCGGGCACCTCGCGAAGTGCGACGGGTGATGGCGCGGTGGACACCGTCCGGAGGGTCCCCGGGGGCACCGGTCGACGGCCCCGGGAACGCGGACGGCCCCGGGAACGTAGTGTCAGGGATATGGGATCCACGAGTCATCCCGATCAGCCGGCGGCCGGCCGCTTCGGCACGCTGCGGCAGGCTGCTCGCGCGGCGTCCGTGCCCACTCGGGTGGCGTCCGTCCTGCTCGCCATCGAGGCGCTGACCCTGCTGGCCCTCGGAATCCTGCAGGTGCTGCGCGGCTTCGGGCCGGACATTGACGACATGGGTCGTGCTGAGAGCGGTGGGGTGCTCGCCATCGTCGGCGGGCTCGGTGTGGCGGTCCTCGCGGGGGGCGTGCTGCGTAACGGCGCATCCTTCCGCTCGCCCACCTTGGTCGTGCAGATCCTGTGCCTGCCGGTGGCGTGGGGGCTGGTGCAGTCCGGCCGCTACGGCTACGGCATCCCGCTGCTCGTCGTGCCCCTTGTCATCGTCGTCGCGTTGCTGCTGGCCGGTGGGCTCGGGCCGGTGGTCCCGCCTCGGCGCGGC
>NZ_CDWWXB010000125.1:8858-10671 GCF_977971855.1 Frankia sp. CoWAU3
CCGCGCCGCAGCTGGGCCAGGGTCCGGGCCAGGAGCCGGGAAACGTGCATCTGGGAGATGCCGAGCTCGGTCGCGATCTGGGACTGGGTCATGTTGCCGAAGAACCGCAGCAGCAGGATGCGCTTCTCCCGCGGAGAGAGTTTCTCCAACAGCGGCTTGAGGGACTCGCGGTACTCGACGCCCTCCAGGGACTCGTCCTGGACGCCGAGGGTGTCCGCGACGGCGGGCGCCTCGTCGTCGCCGGAGTCCGGCGCGTCGAGGGAGACCGCCGAGTAGGCGTTCGCCGACTCCAGCCCCTCGAGGACGTCATCTTCGCTCATCTGCAGATGCCGGGCGATCTCGCTCACCGTGGGGGAGCGGCCCAGCGTCTGGGAGAGCTCGGAGGTCGCCTTCGTCAGGGAGAGTTTGAGCTCCTGAAGGCGGCGGGGGACCCGGATGGCCCAGCCCTTGTCCCGGAAGTGCCGCTTGATCTCACCGACAATGGTCGGGGTGGCGTAGGTCGAGAACTCCACCCCACGTTCTGGATCGAACCGGTCCACCGATTTGATCAATCCGATGGTGGCCACCTGGACGAGGTCGTCGAGCGGCTCGCCCCGGTTACGGAAGCGGCGGGCGAGGTACTCCACCAGCGGTAGGTGCATCCGGACGAGCTGATCGCGGACGGCGGAGCGTTCGGGATCGTCCTCGGGTAGCTCGGCGAGGCGGACGAACAGCGTGCGGGCCAGGGCCCGGTCGGGCGAGTGCGCGCGCTCGGGCCGATCGCTCTCCCCGTCGATCGCCGGACCGTCCACCGCCGGGTTCGGTGGCGCCTGGGTCGTCATCTCGGGGCCGGGATCGCTGTCGATCCCCGGGTGGTCGTCGAGCACGGATCCCCGTTGGCTCAACGCCGCTACCGGGTCCACCGCGGACACCGGGTCGCGATCGGCTACGTTGCGATCGGCTACATCGTGATCAGGTACCGTGCGCGGTGGGGTCGGCGTTCTCCCGGTCGACGTCACGACGTACCTACCGTGTCGCCCAGTGGAGTCTCTCTGGACGCACCCGACCCTCGGACGTGTCCGGCCGGAGGCCCGCCGAGGTCGGCGCGCACGCCCCTGCGCTTCTGCAAGGCGATGCTCACCCGCGACCCCGGGCCCGTCGAGGTCTGCACGTCGCCCGCCAGCGCCTTGAGCACGGTCCAGGCGAAGGTGTCCTCGGAGGGCTGCTCGCCGTCCAGGCTCTTGACCGTCACCAGGACGTGCATCACCCCCGGCGAGAGGGTGAACGTGCAGTCCAGCGAGGAACCCGGCACGGCCGAGACGAGCAGCAGGGCGCACGCCTCGTCCACGGCGATCCGGAGATCCTCGATGTCGTCGAGAGTGAAGTCGAGGCGGGCCGCCAGCGAGGCCGTCGCCGTGCGCAGGACGGTGAGGTAGGCGCTCGCGGCGGGCAGGGTGAGCGCAACCACGTCGCGTAGGCCGCCCGAGTGGGCGGTTTGGCTGTCGATGGTGTCGGAGCTCTCCGCGCCGCCGGTCGAAGGCGTCGGATCCACGTTCCTACCCCCAAAGAGCCTGCGTCGCGCGAGGACGGCGCCTCGCGGGTGTCCTGCCGACCAAGGTCGATTAGATAATGATATTGTCGGCGGTCCCTCGCCCACCCGTCGACGGGTCGAGTATTCCGCTCCCGACCATGACGTCCCGCATGGGCGGACGGTTTCCGCTCCGTCGGCGGCCGGGCGGCGGCCACCGACTCCACCGTACCCAGCCGCCGCTGGGTACCGCAGGTCGGGTGATCGTAAGCTGTTGCATCCGGCCTGTCTGGCCGTCGTCGGCTT
>NZ_CDWWXB010000126.1:0-7761 GCF_977971855.1 Frankia sp. CoWAU3
CGTACCGTGGCACTGAGGTCTTCACGGGCGCCGTCGATGCTGCCGCACCTTTCCCGGTCAAGATCGATCTCGGCCGGTTGTAGCGGCGTCTGCCGGGCGTTGCCGGGCAAGCCGGCCGGCAGGATCCCGGGGGCGCATGAGTGTTCGGCGCGGCGGTGACGCAGGGCCGGCACGCGGGCTGTTACCGGTCGCCCGCTCGCCGGGCAACCGGTATACGCCTGCGCTGGTTAAGGGCGTGTGCGTAGTGGCCGAATCCCCCCTCGGACACTCTCGTTCGTACATGATCTCTTGAGGCTGGGCTTCGGCGGTCACTCGGTGGGTTCCCGGCTCGTAGATCAGCTGGAGCCCGAGCTGGGTGTAGATCTCGGCCTTGTCAGCTGGGTCGGCCTCAGCGAGGACCGTGACGATGTCGCCCATGACGGTGACGATGTCGCTGATCTCCTGTTCAGTCATGCGCTGACGGTCGGTCGATCTCGGCCCACGACCCGAAAGCTCGCGGCTCGCGGCCCAAGAGCCCACGACCCGAGGGAAAGGGACGCACACCGGGTCGAAGGTCCGCCGCGGTGGAGTCACCACACGTCGCGCTAATCACTACACGTCGTACTGCCGGGCGTGCGGATGACCGCGACCGCGCACTGGGCGTGTGTCACACACTGTGAACTGATGGAGCCCAGCAGCAGCTCGGCAAATCCGCCGCGGCCCCGGGCTCCGATGACCAGGAGCTGCGCCCCCGCCGCGGCCCGCAGCAGGCTGGACGCGGCCGCTCCGCGGATCAGGTCCGTGCGCACATCGAGATCACCCGGCTCGGGCAGACCCACGCGCACCGCCTCGTCCAGCACGGCCCGCGCGGCGCCTTCGAGGGCGGCGTCGACGAGGGCCGTTCCGCCGGATCCCGTCGCACCGAACGCGGGACCACCGAGCGCCGACCCGCCGAGCGCCGCATCGGCGGGCTCCGGGTCACCAAATCCTGGACGATCATCGAGTACCGTGCCCCCCGATGCCGTGCCCCGAACTCCACGGCCGGCGAATCCCGGAGCGAAGCCCGTTTCGCCCGGGTCCGTCCGGATAGATCCGGTCCCGCCCGGATCCGTGTCGCCGAGCCCCGCCCCGGCCGACGCCGCACCAGCCGGCCCGGCACGAACGGCCCCGGCGCCCACCGTGGGTACCGCGCCGGCGGACCTGGCACCGCAGAGTCCCAGCCGGACAACGCACTCCGGTGACAGCGGCGCCCAGGCGTGCAGGATGCGCAGCGACGCCCGGCGCAGCGCCGCCTCCTGGGCGGCCCACCGCAGCGCGGCCAACGAGCAGGCGGACCCGTCCACCCCGACGACGACGGGCCCGCTCTCGGCCGGCTCCGCCGACCTGCCGTGGACCACGACCACCGGCGCCGACGCCCCGTACACGCACGCCATGCTGACCGAACCGGCAGGCAGGCGGCGCGGCCGGTCACGGCCGCGGGCACCGAGGACGAGCATGACCGCGCCCTCCGACTCGGTCAGTATCGTGTCCACCGGGTTCCCGTACACGGTCCGCTCGACGATCCAGGCGTCGGGCTGGGCCTCGCGGACCCGGTTGACGACGTCGTGCAGCATCCACTGGGCCGTCCAGCGGGGATGCTCCGGTGAGGTGGCGGGCGGCGGCTTCACCCGCGTGCAGAACGGGCCGGCCGCGGCCCAGACGAGCACGGCACGCACCCGCGCGCTACAGCGACGCCCCGCGCGCACGGCCCACCGCAGCGCGCGCTCGGCATCTGTCGATCCGTCGATCCCGACCACGATGTCCGCCACGCGACACCGCCTCCCCTCCGAGCATCCTCGCTCGCCGAGCAGGCATCCGTCCCGACCCCGTGTCTACTACAACACGAAGAGCCAACGGGCGCGAGGGGAGACAGACGGGAGACCGTGGATGGATCTCCCGGCAGTGGCGGACGCCGGTCATGAACAGGTCAATATCGTTCATGACCAGGTCGATATCGTTCACGAAGAACCCAATATCGGTCACGAAACGGTAACAGATCTCGGTGCCGACCAGGGTGTGCGCGGAAAACCCGAGGGAACACCAGGAGAGGAGGTGGTACGGATGTCGGTCCGTCCGACCCCCGCCTCGGTGCTCGGGCCGAAGGCCGAGGTTCCCGAGCCGGCGACGGCGGTGGTGGAGCTACTGGGGATACTGCGCCGCCATCTGGGCATGGATCTTGCCTGGCTCGGTCGCATCGAGGCGGACGTCCTCGTCGTGCAGGTCATCAACGGGGACGGCGCGTCGTTCCAGCTGGCCCCGGGCTCCACCGTTCGGCGCGAGAGCGCCCTGTTCGGACGCGTCCTGTCCGGTGAGTTTCCCACCGTCATCCCGGACACCCGAGCCGATCCGCGCATCCTGCGACTGCCCGTCGTCGACGAACTCGACGTGGGGGCCTACGCCGCCGTGCCGCTGGTCGACAGCGACGGCATCGTCTACGGCCTGGCCGGCTGTCTCGGGCACGGGCCGCATCCGCACCTGCGGCCGCGCGACGGCCGGTTCCTGCGGATGATCGCGGAGATCCTCGGCGATTCCGTGACCGACCTGCACCGGATGTGGGAGGTCCGCAGCCGCGTCTGGCGCGACGTCAGCCATGTGATCGACGGCGGGGGGCCCGCGCTCGCCTTCCAGCCGGTGCTCGACCTCGAACACGGAAAGATCATCGGAGTGGAGGCGCTGTCCCGGTTCTCGGACTACGCCCGCAGCCCGTCACAGTGGTTCACCGCGGCAGGCTCCGTCGGCCTCAACGTCGATCTCGAACTCGCCGCGGTCCGACGCGCGCTCGCCGTGCTGCCCCGGCTGCCGACGCACATGATCCTCGCGATTAACGTCTCGGCGACGACCCTCTCGGCCGGCCTGGTGGATATGATCATGAACGAGGATGCCGAACGCATCCTCGTGGAGATCACCGAGCACGAACGGATCGGCGACACTCCGGCAATCAACCGCGACATCGAGCACCTGCGCCGGCTCGGCGTCCGCATCGCCGCCGACGACGTGGGTACCGGCTATGCCGGGCTGGAACAGCTCGTCCGGCTGCGACCGGAGATCATCAAGATGGACTGCTGCCTGACCCAGGGCATCGACACCGACCCGGCCCGGCGGGCCGTGGCCGCCGGGCTGGTGCACGTCGCCAAGGAGATCGGAGGCAGCGTGGTCGCCGAGGGCATCGAGACCGCGGCCGAGCTCCAAGCCACCCGGGAGACCGCGATCCCCTACGGCCAGGGCTTCCTTCTCGGCCCGCCCACCCCCGTCCTGCCCGAGGCCGTCAGGTAAGCCCCGCCGTCAGGTAAGCCCCGGCGCGCTCGGCCGCAGTGGCGGCGGTCAACTATCGACGGCGGTCAACCATCGACGGCGGGGCTCTCCCGACGCAGCCGGAACCAGACGACCTTCCCGTCGCCGGGGATGACGTCGGCGCCCCAGGTCTCAGCGAGCTCGGCCACCAGGTGCATGCCCCGCCCGCCGAGCGAGTCGGTGTCGACCTGCTGCACCTGCGGGAGGCGGCTGTCCGGATCCTGGACGCCGACCCACACCTGGTGGTCGGTTGTCCGGATCTCCAGAACCGGCTCACCGCGGCCGTGCACGACGGCGTTGGTGACCAGTTCGCTGGCGAGCAGCACGACGATCTCGGTCAGCTCCGCCGCGAAGCCGGTGCCGGCGAGGCCCGCGGCCAGCCGGACCCGGGCCTGCCGGGGCGCGATCGGGCTGAGCGGCAGCACGAACCTGTCCAATGGCTCGCCGGGCTCGCCCGACTCGCCGGGCAGCTCCGGTTTACCCGTCATGTGAAAGACATTTCCTTGCAATCATGTGGATAAACCAGATGTCGGAGCTCAGTCCGTGACCTGCGCGAGCACCTCGTCCCAGTCCCGCAGGAAACGATCGAGACCGTACCGGGCCAGGGCCGCCCGCCGGGCCTTCTTCCCGTACGCCCGAGCGAGGTCCACCGAAGCGGGAACGGTCCAGCTCAGCGCACGCCGCGCGGGCGGAACTGAACACTGATCCGCGGCCCGACCGGCCGCGCCGTCTTGGGCACGGCATGGTCCCACGTGCGCTGGCAACTGCCTCCCATCACGAGCAGGTCGCCGTGGCCAAGGTCGTGCCGGATCGTCGGGCCGCCCCCGCCCCGCGGCCGCAGCAGCAACGCCCGCGGGGCACCCAGAACGGCGATCGCGACCATGGTGTCGCGGAACCCACCCGGCCCGACGCGATCGCCATGCCAGGCCACGCTGTCACGCCCGTCGCGATACAGGCACAGCCCGGCGGTGGCGAAGCCCTCGCCCAGCTCGGCCGCATAGTGCTCGTCGAGGACCCGCTTCGCCGCGCCGAGCGCCGGATCGGGCAGCGACGCACGCTCGTCGTAGAAGGCGAGCAGCCGGGGAATGTCGACGACCCTGTCGTACATCGTCCGCTGCTCCGCCCGCCAGGGGACACGATCGCGCAGCCGCTCGAAGAGCACGTCGGCTCCAACGATCCAGCGGGGCCGCACATCGACCCACGCACCCCGCGCGAGCCCGACTCGTCGGACGGACGTCCCGAGTGGACCGACCTCGACCGCCGGGGCGTCATCGAGCAACGAGGCCTGGAACGCCGCGATCTCCATGCTTCGACACTACCAAACACACGTTCGAAGACGGGTCTGCGACAAGCCTGCCGGCCCGAAGGCCCAAAGGCCGTCACAGGTTGACGGGCGAGTAATCGGAGCAGGAATAGACGAGGGTAGCCGGCGGGGTCCCCTCGAACCGCATCGTTCCGATGTACGTCGCCCCCGTCGGCGACTTCCGCGAGGTCTTCAGCTCCACGACAGGCCTACGGATCCCGCTTTCCAACCGAAGGCACGACGTAACCGGCACCCGGAGGTCCGCCGCTCCCGCTGCGGCGAACAACACGACCGTCCGACCGGCTCCGACGCGTACCTCCAGCACGTTCACGAAGTAGTTGTCGTCGTAAACGCTCACCGCCACCGACGGCATCGTCACCGTGCCGAGGAGCACAGCCGAGTAGTCCGCCTGGCACGAGTAGCGGAAACGGTAGCTCCCCGGCAGCGCGAGCGAGAACGTCAGTGTTCCGGAGTACCGTCCGGAGGAGCTCACCGGCACGTCGGCCTGGACGGGAAACAGCCGGAGCTCGCGAGAACCCGACGAGACCAGCACGCAGGATGTCCGCGGATCCCGCAGGTCGCTACGGCCGGTCGCGTCGAATCCGACCCGCAGCAGGAAGCCGTCCTGCCGGCTTCTGGTGAGAGTTGCGTAATAGTCGGCGCTGTACTGCGACACCCCGGGCGCGGCTGCGGAGAAGGAGGGCACGACGGTGAGCTCCTGGGACGGTCGGGGGGAGCCTGCTGCAGTGGCCGAACTCGTTCGCGCCCCGCTCCCCGCACCGCTCGCGGCACCACTCCCCGCACCGCTCGCGGCCGCGGACGGCGATACCCTCGGGACGCCGTCTTCCGGTCCGGTCGCGGCCACCGTCGCGGACGCGGTGCCGGTCAGGGACCCGTTGCCCGGATGGGCGCCGACACCACCGCGGGCGAGGAACACCCCGGCCAGGATCGCGAGGACGGCTGTCAACGTCCCGGCCACGAGCCACACCCGTCCTGAGGGACGGCCAGGCGCCCCGAGCGTCCCAGGCGCCCCAGGCGTCCCGGAGTCGGGCCACCGCGAACCGCCTGCCTCCGGCTCGCCGACAGGCGGCAGCAGGGCCGTTGCCGGTCGCGAGACCGTAGGTACCCGCGGCAACGGCGGTGTCGGTACCTGTGCCGGCGATGGTACCGGTGATGCCGGTCCCCCGGCCGCGAGGGAGGCGAGGGCGCGCGCGGCAGCCGCGGCATCCAGCCGGACTACCGGGTCCTTCTCGAGCATCGCATCCAGCACCGGCCGAAGTGGACCGGCGAGCACGGTCGGGCGCGGCGGTTCGAACAGGATCGCGCTGAGCAGCCCGGCGGTCGTGTCGGCCTGGAACGGTAACCTCCCCTCCACCATCTGGTAAAGGGTGACTCCCAGGGAGAACACGTCACTACGCCCGTCCGCGGGCTGACCGCCGAGCCGTTCGGGAGCGACATAGGCGATGGTGCCGACCACTCCGGCGGCGGTCATCCGACTGTCGTCGTTGTGCGCGGCGATACCGAAGTCGGTGACGAGTGCCCGGCCACTCTCCGCCAGCAGGATGTTGCCCGGTTTGATGTCGCGATGAACGACGCCCTTCGCGTGGGCGAAGGCGAGGGCATCGGCGACCGCCGCTCCAATCGACGCTGTCTCATCTGGCCGTAGCCCGCCCGATCCCCGCAGCCGGTCCGCTACCGACCGAGCCGGGATGATGAGGTCCATGACGATCCACGGCAGCCCGCCGTCCTCGACCACGTCATGGACGCTGACGATCCCGGGGTGACCCCGAAGGCGGGCGGCGTTCATCCCTTCCCGCCGTGCGCGGGCGATCCGTTCGGTCCACTCCCCCGGCGTCGAGTCGACGGGGATCGAGACTTCCTTGAGCGCGACGTCGACCCGCAGCATCTGGTCGGTCGCCCGCCAGACGGCCCCCATCCCGCCAGCCCCGAGGCGGTCCTGGAGTCGGTAACGGCCGGCGACGACCAGTCCCGCATGGCCTACCACGGTTCTCCCCGATCCTCCCCGTCCGTGCCGTCCGTTCTGGACGGCTACTTTAGTGAGGGTTCCGTGGATGTCTCCCCGCCGGCCCGGTCGGCCCGGTCGGCCTGATCCCGACTTACCAGGCCGCCGATCGCGCACTCGTCGTGGGGCCGCCGAATTCAGGGGAGGAAATAACGGTCCAGGGGCCACCGACCGTACTCAGGTCCCCCGAACTCAGGTCCCCCGAACTCAGGTTCGACCGGCTCGGGTCCCCCGCACTCAGGTTCGACCGGCTCGGGTCCCCCGCACTCAGGTTCGACCGGCTCGGGTCCCCGTGCCCAGATCCCCCGAGCTCAGGTTCGGCGCCGGGGGGTGCGGGGCGTTGCGTGCGCCGAGCATCTCGGCGGTGATCTCGCGGACCTCGGCCATTCTCGGGACGGCGCGCCCCGCGTCGGTCAGCTCCCGCTGCACGGAGGTCATCTCCACCTCGGGCATGCCGCAGGGCGTCGCCCAGGTCCATGGCCGCATGTCGCAGTCGACGTTGAGCGCGAATCCGTGGCTGGTCACCTTGCGCGTGCACCGCAGGCCGATGGACGCGATCTTCCGGTTGGTCCGGCGGGTCCAGACGCCCGTGAGCTCGACGGAGCCGGGCGGGGTGTCCCGCCGCTCGGCCGGAATGCCGAGCGCCTCGACCGTGTCCACCAACCGGGCCTCCAACAGCCGCAGGAACGGCACCACCGCGTTCATCGCGCCGATATGACACATCACGTAGCCCACCAGCTGGCCGGGGGCGTGGTACGTCAGCAGCCCACCCCGGTTGGTCTCGTGAACCGGGATGCCCAGCCCCGCGAGCGGGCGGTGCTCGGGCGGGGTCCGCTTGCCGACGGTGTAGACCGGCGGATGCGACAGGAACCACAGCGTGTCCGGCCGCACGCCGTCGATCCGTTCCCGCACCATCACCCGCATCCGTGCCATGGCAACCTCGTAGTCGACAAGATCGTCGTCGAGGCGCAGCAGGATCTCAGGCCAGGTCACCGGGCCCGGGACCGGGCCGCCGTCCACCCCGTCGACGGCGTCCACCCGGTCGATAGCATTCGCGGGGTTCACGGCATTCACCTCTCCACCGTATGCCCGGGTTCCGGCGGTCCGGGCCGAGATGATCCCGCGC
>NZ_CDWWXB010000126.1:8077-10054 GCF_977971855.1 Frankia sp. CoWAU3
TCGTCGTGGTGGCCCACCTGCTCGGGATCGCGTTCATCATCTTCGGTGGGCTGCTGGTCCGGCGGCGGCGTTGGCTGCTCTGGCTGCATGTGCCCGCCGTCATCTGGGGCGTAACGATCATCACGATCGGGTTCACCTGTCCGCTGACCCCGCTGGAGAAGTATCTGCGACGGCTCGATGGTCAACCGGCCTACCAGGGCGGTTTCATCGATCATTACCTTGCGGGCGTCCTCTACCCGGACGATCTCACCTGGCTCGTCCGCTCGCTGGCCGCGCTGATCGTGGTCGTTGCCTACGTGCGCGTCTGCCTGGACCTGCACCGACGACGGTCCCGACCGACGGTGGACACCGGACCGGATCCGGCATCATCCGACCCCGGCCAGCGATGACCGTGATGACCGGCGGTGGGTCAGGCCGAGGCCGGCTACGACGTCACAGCACTGCGACACCACGGCACTACGACACCGCCACCGGCGCACCCCGAAATACCCCAGCGGGCACACCGCCTACGCTGGCGCCGCCCAGCCGGTGTTCGCGGGGCGGCACCGGGTGTCTCAACCGGCGGTGAACCAGTGGGACACGGCGTCGCCCGTCACGACTCGCACGGTCAGGATTACCGCGGCGACCGCGAGAAGCGGAACGACGACCCAGTGTTCGATCCTGCCGTCCGTCCGGGGAACCAGGACTGTCTCCATCCGCCAGGTGACCGGCCAGAGAAGAGGGCAGCCGCGCGGGGTCAGGCAGTCCCCGGCCAGGTGGGCGAGACAGCCCAGGGTGACCGCGTAGCCGGCGAAGCTCATGTCAATGCCGTGCATGAGAAAGACAGCGACCCCGGCGGTCACGCAGTCCATAACGGACGACCAGTGCTCGTGCTTCTCGAAGTCCAGGCCGAGCCCACGTAACCCGAAGCCCACGAGGACGAACAACGCGGCCCACCACCCATACTCGAAACGGGCAGCCAGCAGGCCCATGGCCACACCCATGCCGAGCGCGAAGAGGATCGAGTGGGTGGCGTGCCGGTGGCCACCGGCGGCCCTGCTGATCCACCTGCACATAACCCGGGTGACCGGCCCGAAGGTGTTGGCGATCCGACCGTGGGGATGGTCGATGTCGGGCAGAAGCGCCGCGCCCGCGGATACCACCGCGCCGGCGATCACCTGGGACGAGGACAAGGACACCGCGTGCGGGCCCAACCACTGCTCCCGGGACAGCAGGGGTGCGACGGCCAGCCAGACCACCGCCCCGCTCAGGGCGTGGGTCCGTCCCATCATGGCAGCTCAACCTCAATGATCAGCATCGTCAGACTGTATCCAGCCGATCCAGCCGCCGCGCGCCGAGCGACGTTCGGCTGTCCCGTGGCAAGCGGGCCCCGCGTGTGGTCCTAGACGAGTGATTCCTGAGGGCTAGACGAGTGATTCCTGAGGGTCAGTGATCGTAGGCGATCACTGAGCGGATCACGGGCGCGCCGGTCTTGTGGTTGTGCCAGAGCCCAGCGGCCATGGCCATGATCCGCTGGGCGACCCGGATCGCGATGCCCTCGTAGGGGCTCTGTTGCATCGACGGAGTCCGCTGTCCCGCGGCCGCCGATCGGTCATGATCGAGTGATGCGTCGACGGTGTGCCTGTCCACCGGTCCCGACATCGGAGTTCGCGGGGTTTCGGCCCCCACCCGAGGTGATCATCATCGCTGTCCGCTGGCACCTACGATACGCCCTGTCCTACCGGGATGTCGAGGAGCCGCTCGCCGAACACGGCCTCGACGTTGATCACGTCACGGTCTACCGGTGGGTGCGGCGCTTCACGCCCTTGCTGGTCGAGGCGGCTCGTCCGTGTCGGCACCGGCCCGGGGACAGGTGGTTCGTCGGTGAGACGTACGTGAAGGTCGCGGGCCGGTGGACGTATCTGTACCGGGCCGTTGACCAGCATGGCCAGGTCATCGACGTCCTCGCCAGCACCCGACGCGACCAGCTCGCTGCCC
>NZ_CDWWXB010000127.1:0-2026 GCF_977971855.1 Frankia sp. CoWAU3
CCTGACCGCGCCGGCCAGCGCCGCACCCGAGTCGACCCCGCCCACCGCTACTGAGACGGCGGCGTCGATGCCCACGGCGACTGCACCGGCGCCGCACCCCGTTCCGACTGAGGCGCCCATCGAGCGGCTGCGCGCGGTGCCGCGCCTTCTGCCGGCCGTAGACCCGCTCGACGAGCCTTTCGGCGTCCAGCCCAGCGCGCTCGTGATCGAGGTCGGTGACGCCGGTGGTGCGGCGCTGGTCCGCCACCTCAGGGAGCGCGGCATCTCGGTCGAGCGGATCGCGATCGGGTCCCTTGCGGGCTCCGACGCCGCCGGCCTCCTCGGCTGGGATGGCGCCGCGGTCGAGGCGGCGCTCGCAGCCGTCGCCGGATCGGTCCGCCTGGACCTCTGCCTGCTCGCCCTCGGCGCTCCGGCATCACCGGGCGCCGGATCCGGGGCCGAGCCGCGCCGGGGAGGACGATCGAGCCGGGATCGGCGCCACCGGGCTGGCCGACTTCGACGTCGCCGCGCGTGGGCTCGCCGACGCCATCCTGGCCACGAAGGGGGTCATCGTACCACTGCGGGCGGCGGCCTCGGCGGGCCGGCGCGTGGCCTTCCTCACGGTGACGCGGGTCGACGGGCTGCTCGGTCATCGGGGCGGGTCCTCGATAGCCGGGGCGGTCACCGCGGGGGTCACCGGGCTGGTGAAGACCGTCGCGCTCGAGGCACCTGAGCTGGTCTGCCGGTCGGTCGACGTCCATCCGGCGCTCGACGACGACACCTTCGCGGCGGCCGTCCTGGCGGAGGCCGTCGATTCCGCCCGGGACGTCGTCGAGGTTGGTCTGGATCCCGAGGGACGCCGCTGGTCCGTCGAGTATGTCCAGGGCGGGGCGTCCGGGGTGGCTGAGGCGGCCGGGGTGGCCGGGACGACCGCCCCGGCGACGCTCCGGCCACCGGTGGGCCCGGATGACGTCCTGGTGGTGACCGGTGGAGCCCGCGGAGTTACCGCGCGCTGCGTCGAGGAGCTGGCGCGCCGCGCCTCCTGCGAGTTCGTCCTGCTCGGACGCACGAATCTGGTTGAGGAGCCGGGCTGGGCGGCCGGAGTCGAGGATGACGGCCTCAAGGCGGCGTATCTCGCCGGGGCCCGTGCCGAGGGACGCAAGGTGCGGCTGCCCGACGTCGATGCCGCGGCTGCCGCCGTGATCGCCGTCCGGCAGGTGCGGGCCACCCTCGGTGACCTTGCCGCGACCGGCGCGCGGATCCACTACCAGGCCGTGGACGCCTCGGATCCGGTGGCGACGGCCGCGGCGCTCGCGCCCTGGCGTGACCGGGTCACCGGCGTCGTGCACGGCGCCGGCGCTCTCGCCGACGCGATGCTCACGGACAAGACCGTCCCGGCCATCCGGTCGGTGCTCACCCCGAAGCTCGCCGGTCTGCGCTCCGTGCTCACGGCGCTGGAGGGGGCACCGCTGCGTCATCTCGTGCTGTTCGGTTCGGTCGCCGGTGTCTTCGGTAACCCGGGGCAGGCCGACTACGCCACGGCCAACGAGGCGCTGACCAGGGTCGCGGCCTGGGCCCGGACCGGGCTCACCGGCCGGGTGGTCGCCCTGAACTGGGGCGCCTGGGACGGCGGGATGGTAACGGCCGACCTGCGGGAGCTCTTCCGCTCCCGGGGCGTGACGCTGCTGCCGCCGGACGAGGGCGCGCGCCGCTTCGTCGCGGAACTCGTCGACGGCCACGGCGCGGATGGCGCGGTCCTCATCGGTGGATCCGCTCCGCTCGCGCGGGCTGTGGGTGGCACGGAGCCCGCCGCGTTCGTGGCGCACCGTTCGATAGCGGCTATGGACACCGAGACGGTCATCGACCAGCACCAGATCGGGCCGGCCCCGGTGCTGCCCGCCACCGCCGGTCTCGGCTGGTTGGTCAACGGGGTCGAACGAGCCTTGCCCGGGCGTCAGGTCGTCGAGGTCCGGAACTTCATCGTGCACAAGGGGATCGTGTTCGACGGGGCGCACCTGCGGGACTACTGGCTCGACGCGCGGCCCGT
>NZ_CDWWXB010000127.1:2392-4700 GCF_977971855.1 Frankia sp. CoWAU3
GAGGTCGGCAAGGTCGGCAAGGTCGGCAAGGTCGGCAAGGTCGCCCCGGGCTGGCCCGCCGATGGTTACCGGCTCGGCGAGCAGGGCGAGGACGCGGCCTGGGTCTACACCGACGGGCTGCTCATCCACGGGCCGTTGATGCGGGGCATCCGGCGCCTGCTCGTGCGGGAGCCGGGCCGTCTGGTGGCTGAATGCCGCCTGCCGGAACTGCCCTTCGCCGGCGGCGCGTTCGCGGGCGCGCTGCACCGCCCGGTCCTGTGCGACATCCTCGCTGCGGCCGGGAGCGTGCTCGCCCGGTGGACCCTGAACGAGGTGGGCGCCCTGCCGATCGAGATCGGGCACGCGGAGTTCTTCGCTCCGCTGCCGGCCAACGAGACGTTCATCGTGGTCGTCGACGACGTCCGACCCGGCCCGATGACGGTCACGGTGACCGTGACCGCCCACACCCCGGATGGACGGGTGCTGCAGCGCCTGTCCGACTTCACCTTCGTCGGCACCCCGGACATGGCGGATCTGATCCGTCAGGGGGCGCAGCGGTGGCAGTCGGGTGACCGGGCATGAGGTCCGGTCGGTGGCCGAAAGACCAGGCACTGCACGGGCGATGGGAGGGATCACGATGACCATCACGGTCGAGGCGACGCAGGACGGGCTGGGTTTCGACGGCGAGCCCACCGACGCCGCCGTCTGGGCGGCGATGCAGGCCGGCCCGGAGTTCGAGGCGCGGCCCGGCGGCACCCACCGCCCTGACGATGTCGACAGGGGAGATGTCGACAGGGGAGATGTCGAGGGGGGCGAGGAGGACGACGCCGACGGGGGCAGGGAGATCACGGCCGCCACCCGCGGCGCGGACGTCCTGAGCGGCGTTGGCCGCACGGCTGCTGTGGGTACGGCGGCCGCCCCGGCTGTCGACGACGCCACGGCCACCCTGCGTCGGCTGCGGGCCTCGGTGGTCGCGGCCCACGCCTCGGCGATGCGCACGCAGGCCGCCCTGGCCGACCGGGCGCTGGCCGCGATGGCCGCGATGGCCGCCATCGCACCGCCCGGCGGCCGGGCTCCGGCCGCCGTGGGTGATCGTGGTCGGGGTGGACCGGGGTGGACCGGGGTGGGGCACCCCGGCGGTGGACCGGCCGGCCTTCCACGATGCTGGGCTCCCCGGGCACGCGGGTGCCTCGGCGCCCGGCACTCCGCCGCGGCCCGCTCCCGCGATCGCCCCCGTCGAGATCACGGCGCCTGCCGAGCTGACGGTGGATGTCACCGTCGTGGCCCGGGACGCCGCGGCGATCGACGGTTGGGTGTCGCTGCCCGCCGTGGTCCGCCAGGCCCTGGACGAGGTGTTGCGCGGGTCGGCGCACCTGGCACCCCGGGGAGGGGGGCACTGGGTGCTGACCCGGGCGGCTCTGGTGACCAGCGGACCGCTGCCCCGGGTCGGGGACGAGCTGCGTGTTCAGGCCGCCACCCGCGTCGGGGCCCCCGGCGGGTTCGACCCGGCCACGGCGGAGGTCACGCTCGCGCTGCGGGTCACCCGCGGCCCCGACGTGCTTCTGGAGGTTCTCGGCGGGGTGTTCCGGTGGCTCGCGCGGGACGGCGCGAGCCATGGCGGTCTCGCCGGGGCTGCCGGGTTCGCCGGCATCGAAGCGCCGGGGAACCCGCCCGGTTTCGCCGCCCTGGAGCCGGCGGGTGCTCCCTCCGGCTCCCGGGGCGCGCGCGGCTGGACGGAGGACGCGTTCAAACTGCCCGGCCGTACCACCCGCACCACCCTCGACGCCGGTGACCTGGACCGGCTGACGCGCGGTGACGTTGCCGGCGTCTTCGGCGCCCGCTACGACCAGCGGGGGGTGAACCCGTCGGTGCGGCTCGCCCCCGGCGGTCCGCTGGCCGCCGTGCCGGAGTTCGCGCCGCGGGGCGGCGCGGCCGGCCAGGGCCAGTTGCGGGCCTCGGTGAGCCGGCTGACCGGCGGCGTGGACCACGACGGGCAGCCCGATCCGACCCACCTGGCCATCGCGGCGCTCACCGCCTCCTGGCAGGCGGTGAGTGTGTTCGCGATGGCCGCCGGTCTGCACCTGGTGATCGCGGATGCGCACCTCGACGTCGCGCTGCCCGACGAGCGGCTGGAACTCCCCGACGGGCTCGGCCGGCTGTCGATCGAGATCCACGCGCCCGGCCACGGTGCCGGGCCGGCTGCCGAGGCCGGTCTGGAGCTCGTGCTGACCGTCACCGACATCGACCTGGTGCCGCGGCCCTGGCTGCGCGCTGACATTGAGCTGCGGGACACCCATGGGCCGGTCGCCACGATCCGCGGGATCGCCCT
>NZ_CDWWXB010000127.1:4800-6803 GCF_977971855.1 Frankia sp. CoWAU3
GGCGTCCTGCCGGCCTTCCTCGGCCGCGTGGGCGCGACCGGAGAGTCGGCGCTGCTCGGTGAGCTGCAGATGTTCCACGCGGCGCGCGGCGACCTCGCCATCGCGCTCGGTCCCGAGTTCGCCTCCGCCGCGGGCCGGACGGTCTGCCGGCTGCCCGGCGGCGGCCTGCGGCTGGTGGACCGGGTCATGCGGGTGGACGGCGCGCGCGGTCAGCTCAGCGGCGGCGCGTCGATGATCACCGAGTACGACTCGCCGGCGGACTCCTGGTACTACACCGACAGCCCCAGCCCGACGATGCCGAACATCGTGCACATGGAGACATCGCTACAGTCGGCGCTCCTGCTGGGCTCTACTACCTGGGTGCGACCCTGACCGACCCGGCCAACGACTACGTCCTGCGCAACCTCGACGGCACGGCGACCGTCCGGCGTGAGGTGGACCTGGCGGGACGCACCATCCGGCAGCGTTCGACCCTGCTGTCCACGACCGTGCTCAGCGGCGCGATCCTGCAGAACTTCCAGTACGAGCTGTTCCTCGTGCCGGTCGACGGATCCGGATCGCACGGGTCCGGCCGTGACGGCGAGCCGTTCTACGTCGGTGAGTCGTTGTTCGGCTTCTTCACCCAGCGGACGCTGGCGAACCAGAACGGTCTCGATCAGGGCGCATTCGTGCCGACCTGGCTGGAACGCACCAGCCCGGCGCAGGCGGACCGGCGGACCATCGACGTGGCCGCCCGGCGGGCCGCGAACGCGCCGCTGTGCGCCCAGGGCGCCATGGCCCTGCTCGACCAGATCACGGTGGTGGACGGCGGCGGCGACTTCGGCCGCGGTTACCTGCACGCCGTCCGCCCCACGAGCCCGGACGACTGGTTCTTCGCGCGGCACTTCTGGCTTGACCCGGTGATGCCCGGCTCGCTGGGTGTCGAGGCCGTCATCCAGGCGCTGCAGGAGCGGATGGTCCAGGAGGGCCTGACCGACGACCTCGTCGAGCCGGTCTTCGTCGTGCCGGCCGGGCTGCCGATGAGCTGGCGCTACCGCGGCCAGATCCGCCCGGATGACGGGGAGATGACGCTGGAGGTCCACATCAAGGAGGTCCGCCGCGACGGTGCCCGGGCACGGGTCGTCGCGGACGCCAGCGTCTGGAAACCCGGCATGCGTATCTACGGACTGACCGACATCGCCGCCGAAGCGCGCGGTAGAGGAGCGCAATCATGGTGACGACGACAACGACGGTCCGTGGCGCGCCGGCGATGCCGCGTCCTGGATCGGGCGGGCCGCGGCTCGCGCGTTCCGCCCAGGAGATCCACGACCTGCTCGCCCGGCTGGACGCGCCCTGCGTCGTGGTGAGCGAACAGGGCGGCGCGATCGCGGCCACCGACGACCCGGCGAGCCTGCGCGCGGCGGTGGCGACGGTGCTGGCTGTGGCGCCGCCGGCCCGCCCCGAGCGGCTGGGAGCCGCGTCCTTCCTGACCGACTACGGGGTGCGTCAGCCCTACATGACCGGCGCGATGGCGAACGGCATCGCTTCGCCGGAGCTGGTCGTGGCGATGGCACGGGCGGGCTTCCTCGCCACGTACGGGGCGGCCGGCGTGCTGCCCGACCGGATCGACGACGTGCTTGGGCGGATCCGCCGTGAGCTCGGCCCGGCGCCCTTCGCCTGCAATCTGATCCACAGCCCGAACGAGCTGGAGCTGGAACGGGCCATCCTGGCCGCCTGCCTGCGCCACGGGGTGACCTGCGTGGAGGCGTCCGCGTTCCTGGAGCTGACCCCGCAGATCGTCGCCTACCGGGCCGCGGGGCTGCGGCCGGGCGGCGCTGGCGGCGTACACGTCGGGCACCGGGTGGTGGCCAAGGTCTCCCGCGGGGAGGTGGCCGAGCTCTTCCTGCGCCCCGCCCCGGACGCGCTGCTGCGCCCGCTGGTGGCGGATGGCACCCTGACCGCCGAGCAGGCCGCGCTCGCCCGCACGGTGCCGATGGCCGACGACATCACCGTCGAGGCGGACT
>NZ_CDWWXB010000127.1:7116-9590 GCF_977971855.1 Frankia sp. CoWAU3
GGGCGTTGCTGGCGAAGGCGGGCCCGAACGACATCGACATGGCGCCGGCCTCCGACATGTTCGAGATCGGCGCCGAGGTGCAGGTCCTGCGCCGCGGCACGATGTTCGCCGGGCGGGGCCGCCGGCTGTACGACCTCTACCGCGCCCACGACTCCCTCGACGACCTTTCGGCGGAGGATCGGGACTGGCTGGAGCGTTCGGTCCTGCGCCGGTCCGTGGACGAGGTATGGGCTGACACCGTCGACTACTTCAGCCGACGCGACCCGGAGCAGATCGAACGCGCGCAGGCCAACCCGAAGAGACGGATGGCGCTGGTATCTCGGGCTGTCCTCGGGCTGGGCGATCTCCGCCGCGCCCGACCGGATCACCGATTACCAGATCTGGTGCGGCCCGTCCCTGGGCGCCTTCAACACCTGGGCGGCCGGCAGCTACCTGGCGGACGTCGACCGGCGCAGCGCGGTGGACGTCGCGGGTGAGCTGATGCTCGGCGCCGCCTACACCGGGCGGGCCGCGGCACTGCGGTTCGCCGGGGTGCGGCTGCCGGTGCGGGCTGCCGCCTACCGACCGCCGGCCACGCGCGAGAGCTCGCCGGCGCACCGGTACGTTCTGACGGCGGGTGCCCGGTGACTGCGCCCACGACCGCGCCCGGGGCCACCGCTGGCACGCCCGTGCCCGTGCCAGCCGTCGAGGCGGAGTCGACCGCGGACCGCCTCGCCTGGCATCTGTGCGGGGGATGCCGGACTCTTCTCTATGGCAAGCGGTTCCTCGCAGCCAACCGGGTCTGCCCGGAGTGCGGCTGGCACGCGCCGCTGACGGCCCCGAGCCGGCTCGCCCAGCTGCTGGACCCGGGATGGTCCGAGCTGGCGACGCCCGTGCCCGCGGATCCCGATCCGCTGCGCTTCACCGATTCGGCCCCCTATCCGGACCGGGTGCGCCAGGCCCGCGAGCGGACCGGACTGGCCGAGGCGGTCGTCTGCGCGCGGGGACGCATCGACGGCGCCGAGGTGATCGTCGCGGCGATGGACTTCCGTTTCCTGGGCGGCAGCCTGGGATCGGCCGTCGGCGAGGCCATCACCCGGGCGGGCGAGTTGGCGTTGGCCGAGCGCACACCGCTGGTGATTGTGACCGCCTCCGATGCAGGAAGGCCTGCTGTCGCTGATGCAGATGGCCAAGACGAGCCAGATGCTCGGCCGGCTCGACGAGGCGGGCGTGCTCACCGTGGCACTGATCAGCGACCCGACGTTCGGGGGAGTGGCAGCCTCCTTCGCCACTCTTTGTGATGTTATCGTCGCCGAGCCGGGTGACCGCCTCGGGTTCGCCGGTCCCCGGGTGATCGAGCAGACGATCCGCCAGAAGCTGCCGCCCGGCTTCCAGACGGCGGAGTTCCTGCTGAACCACGGAATCGTGGACATGATCGTTCCCCGTGGCGACCTGCGGGCCGCGCTGTCCCGGCTCCTGCGCGTCGCCACCGGCGTTCATGAGGTGGCCGAGGGCGCCACGGCCGGGGGCGGCCTGTCCGACGGGCATGACGGAGCCGAGCGGGTGATCACCGAGGTGCTCCACCTGCCCGTCCGTCATCCCTGGGACGCCGTGCGGCAGGCCAGGGCGCTCGGGCGCCCGACCACCCTCGACCTGATCTCGCTTCTGCTGGACGACTTCAACGAGCTGCACGGCGACCGGGCCTCCGCCGACTGCCCGGCGATGGTCGCCGGTCTCGGCCGGTTGGGCGGAGTCGGGCTGGCCGTGATCGGCACCCAGAAGGGGCACACGGTCGCGGAGCTCAGCGAGCGGAACTTCGGCATGCCCAGTCCCGCCGGGTACCGCAAGGCGGCGCGGGTCATGCGGCTGGCGGCCAAGCTTGGCCTGCCGGTGGTCACCTTCATCGACACCGCCGGCGCCCATCCCGGCGTCGAGGCGGAGGAACGGGGACAGTCGGTCGCGATTGCCGAGAACCTGCGCCTGATGGGGGCGCTGCCCGTTCCGGTTGTCGCCGTCGTCACCGGCGAGGGCGGCAGCGGCTGGGCGCTGGCGCTCGCGGTCGCCGACCGGGTGCTGATGTGCGCGAACGCGGTGTACTCGGTGATCAGCCCGGAGGGATGCGCGTCGATCCTCTGGAAGGACGCGACCGCCGCGCCGAAGGCTGCCGAGGCGCTGCGCGTGGACGCGCGTCAGCTGCTGGAGCTCGGGATTGTCGACGGGGTCGTACCCGAGCCTGACGGCGGTGCCGCGGCCGATCCCGTCCACGCCGCGGCGCTCGTCGGTGCCGCACTGCGCGCGACGCTGGGACTGGCCGGCCCGGAGGAGCTCGTGTACCGGCGGTGGCTGCGCTTCCGTCGCTTCGGCGCGGTGGCGGGTGAGCCTGCCGGCGCGTCACCCCCGGGACGCCCGGGCAACTCCGAACACCCGGGACACTCCGAACACAGGGAGCAGAGTTCATGAGCACGACTGTGGCAGCGCGCCGCTCCGGCGCCGTC
>NZ_CDWWXB010000127.1:10090-11016 GCF_977971855.1 Frankia sp. CoWAU3
GGCGACGGCGCCGCCGCGTCGTCATCCGGTTCCCGCGCCTCGCTCCGTTCCTGGTGGTGCTGTTCCCGGGGGTGCTGTTCCCGGGGGTGCTGTTCCCGGGGGTGCCGTTCCCGGGGGTGCCGTTCCCGGTGGTGCCGTTCCCGGCGAGGCCGCGCCGGTCGAGGAGCGGCCGGCGGACTCGCCGACCGCCGGTGGTGACGCTGGCCTGAGCTACGTCACCGCGCCGAGCGTCGGGGTCTTCTACTACGCTCCCGAACCCGGTGCGCGGCCGTTCGCCCGGGTCGGGGACACCGTGAAGGCCGGGCAGCAGGTCGCGATCCTCGAGGTGATGAAGCTGATGATCCCCATCGAGGCGGACACAGCCGGCCGGATCGTCGAGCTGTGCCAGCCCGACGCGACATCGGTCGAGTACGGCGAACGGCTGATCGCCATTGATCCGGACGCCCGCGGCTGATGGTCACCACCGTCCTGATCGCCAACCGGGGCGAGATCGCTCTGCGGGTCCTGCGCACCTGCCGGGAGCTCGGCCTGCGTACCGTTGCCGTCTACTCGGCCGACGACCGCGGCAGCATGGTGACCCGGCTCGCCGACCGGGCCGTCCAGATCGGTCCGGGCCCCGCCGGCCGCAGCTACCTCAACATCCCGACGATCATCGAGGCCGCCTGGCTCGCCGGCGCGGACGCCATCCATCCCGGATACGGATTCCTTTCCGAGAACGCGGACTTCGCGGAGGTCTGCGCGTCCGAGGGCATCACCTTCGTCGGACCGCCCGCCTCGGTCATGGAGAAGCTCGGGGACAAGGCCGTCGCCCGCTCGCTGATGGTTGCCGCAGGCCTTCCGCTGCTGCCCGGAAGCCACACTGCGATCGACCACGCGGACGAGGCAGAGGTGTTCGCCGACAGGATCGGCTATCCCGTGATCATCAA
>NZ_CDWWXB010000128.1:0-2748 GCF_977971855.1 Frankia sp. CoWAU3
GGCCGTGAGATCAAGGAACTACCGGGAGCGGGTGACGGGATCTGTCCGCGAACCGGTGCCGTCCCCGGGGTGGTCGGCGTCCCCGGGATGATCGGCATCCCTGCGGGCCCCGTGGTCGGGCGGATGTGGGTTGTTCACATAGAGATCGGGATCGCTCTCCTCGGGAATCCGGGATCGGGCGGCGGCGAGCACCCCCACCAGCGCCACGGCGAACCCGATGGTCAGTCCGCCGCCGGCGACGGCGTTCAGCCAGGTCGGCAGATTCTCGGCGCCCAGGAAGAAGGGGATCACCGCCGCCGCCGTGGCGACCAGACCGGTTCCGAAGAGCACGGCCCCGATCCGGACCAGCCGATCCGCCCAGGTCACCGGCGGCGGGGTCGCGACCGGAGCCATGACCTCGCTTACCGCACCGCCGGCCACGGGTCCGACCTGCCGGGACGAGGGTTTCGCCGACACGTGCGACAGCCTACGAGGATGTGTGCGGAACGGTGGGCCAGGCCACTGTCACGGGAGGGAGATGGGCGCACCCGACAGCCGATCGCTACCGAAGACGCACGCGACGTGCGGCCGACGGATAGCCTGGGAATCACTCATCTTCCGTTGCGTTGTCCTGTCGTTACACAGAACGAGGTCGCCCGTGCCCACCGGCAAAGTCAAGTGGTTCGACGTCGACAAGGGCTTCGGCTTTCTCAGCCGGGACGACGGCGGCGACGTCTTCGTGCACAAGGCCGCCCTGCCCGCCGGGGTCGACCGGCTGAAACCCGGTGACCGGGTCGAGTTCGGCGTCGCCGCCGGGCGGCGTGGCGACCAGGCACTGTCGGTCCGGCTGTTGACCGCCCCGCCGTCGGTCGCCAAGGCTGCGGCCCAGGCCGCGCGGCGCAGTCCGGACGAGCTGCACAGCATGGTCGAAGAAATGATCAAGGTGCTGGACGACGTGCAGCGGGACCTTCGTCGCGGCCGGTATCCCGACCGGCGGACCGCCCAGCGGGTCGCCAAGGTCGTGCACGCCGTAGCCAACGAGTTGGAGGTCTAGGCCGGCGGCAGGAAACCGACCCGTCGGCCGCACCCGGTGCACACCGCGACCTGGGCGCCCGGTTCCTCGTCGGACGCCGCCAGGTGGGTCAGTGGCACCGGGCCACCGCACCAGGGGCAGAGCAGCCAGGGGCCGTCGACCCCGCGTGGGCCGGGCTCGGACGGACCGGATGTCACGTTTCCGCCAGCACAACGGTCACCCTATCCGCATCCATCGAATCCGCTGTCGAATCCGCTGTTCCCATCAGAACAGCGACACCGACCGAGCCAGCCACATCAATCGGGATCCGGGCATGAGCCGAGATCGAGCCCTTCATCAGATTGGCCACACTGGTACGCATCGGTTCACGATGCCTCCTCGGTTACGGCCTCATCCGCTGCGGCCTGCGCGCCGTGGCGGCAACGCATTGTCGGGGAGCCGACCGGTCCCGTCGGCGGGGAGCCCGCGTGCGACTGGAAGCGTTGGCAGTGCGGCAGACTGCGAACGTAGACCAGACCGAACCATGAGCAGCCCCGCCGCCGGCCGCGGTGGCATCGCCGAGGGCCGTCCCACCTCCGCTGATCGGTGGAGGGCACGGATCGGCGGTCGGAACGAGGCGTCGGATCGGGATTCGAGAGGCATTCGTGTGACAAGCAGTGGACAGCGGTCATGATCACAGCCGTGCGGTGCTGACCGTGGCCGACAACGCCGCGCGCATGGGTCCCGGCCGCTCCGAACCAGGTGATCCGCTCAATCCACACGAGCCCCGGTCGGTCGGCCCCTACGTTCTGCTCAGCCGGCTGGGGGTCGGCGGCATGGGCACGGTCTACCTGGCGAGGAACCGGGCCGGACGGCGGGTTGCCATCAAGGTCATCAGACCGGACCTGGCCGCCGACGAGGAGTTCCGCCGCCGGTTCCGGGCCGAGGTCGAAGCGGCACGCAAGGTCGCTCCCTTCTGCACCGCCGAAGTCCTGGACGCGGATCCGAATGCGCCCGCGCCATACCTCGTCACCGAGTTCATCGACGGCGTCCGGCTGGACATGCAGGTCGACAAGGGCCCGCTGACCTCGTCGACCCTGACCGGACTGGCCGTGGGGGTCGCGACGGCGCTTACCGCGATCCACAGCGCCGGCCTCGTCCATCGGGATCTCAAGCCCAGCAACGTGATGCTCTCACTGTCCGGGCCACGCGTGATCGATTTTGGGATCGCGCAGGCCCTTGAGGGCGCGAAGGCGAAGCCCACGGCATGGGGCTTCGGCTCCGCCGGGTGGATGGCGCCCGAGCAGGTGCACGGCCAGCCCATCGGTCCGGAGGCGGACGTCTTCGCCTGGGGCATCCTCATTGCCTACGCTGGTACCGGCCGCCACCCGTTCGGCGACGGTACGGACATCGACCTCGGCATGCGCATCGTCGGGTCCGCCCCGGACCTGCGCGGTCTGCCGCAGCCGCTGGTCGGCCTGGTCAGCGCGGCCCTGGCCAAGCATCCCGACGACCGGCCGAGCGCCCGGGACCTGCTGCTGCGGCTCATCGCGCAGCCACCCTCCCGCGGTACCGGTGCCATCGGCGAGGCGATGGGTCAGGCCGAGGAGCTCCTGAGCAGAACCGGCGAGGTGCCCCGCGCCGCCCCGACCCGGATCGGCCCGGCGACCTCGGCTCCCGCGCGTCAGGTCCACTGGAACGCGGGCGCTCCCGCCGCCCGGGTGGGCCAGGGACCGGGACAACCACGCCAGGCACCA
>NZ_CDWWXB010000128.1:2848-4488 GCF_977971855.1 Frankia sp. CoWAU3
CCCGCGGCCCGCCCAGCTGGGCGAGCGGATGGGCGGGCAGGTCCCCGGCGCACCGCCGGGGCCGTGGTCCGGCCAGCCTCCCGATCGGCACGGGCCGGTACCGGGCGAGCCCGGCGCGCCGTACCCGTCCTTCACCCAGCCGCCGCCGGCCCGCGGGTTCGATCGCAGGCGACTCGTCTGGATCACCGTCATCGTCCTGGGCGCGCTGATCGCCATCGCGGTCGTGGTCAGCCTGCCCGGAAAGAGCGGCCAAAATGGTTCCGCGGAACAGTCGGCGGCCACAACCGTCCCGTCGCGCTCCACCGGTCCGAGCACGGCACCGGGTCCGGCCAGCGGCCTGAGCCGCCCCGTCACGGATGGCCAGCTCGAGTTCATCGTGGATTCCTTCCGATGCGGGCAGACCAAACTCGGTGACGGACTGCTCGCTCGGCACACGGACGGCCAGTTCTGCCTGGCCCACGTGACCGTGCGCAACATCGGCGACTCCACCCGCACGCTGGTGACCTCATCCCAGTTTCTGTGGGACGGCGGCGGCCGGCACAGCGCCGATTTCCTCGCCCGCTTCCAGCTGAGTAACGAGGATCTGTGGGATTCGATCAACCCGGGTGACCTCAGAGCGGGCACCATGGTCTTCGACATCCCACGGGACGCCACGGCCCAGGAGCTGGAGCTGCACGACAATCCGGTGAGCGCAGGAGCCCGCGTTCCCGTCCCCTGACGGTGGCCGACCAACCCGGCGGGCCGATCTCCAGTTAATGTCACCCTCGATCCGAACGGACCCGAAGCGGGGCGAGCACTTCCCACGGGTTCCGAACCGTCGAGGTGGGGAGTCCGGTGCGAAGAAGCGGTGTCGGTCCAGATCGTCACGGACCCGGTCGGCCCGGTCGACCCGGCGGAGCCGCGGCCCTCGCCGTCCTCGCCGTTTTCGTCCTCGTCGGCGGCCTGACCGGTTGCAGTGACCTTTCCGACCAGACTGGAACGTCCAACCGGGTTGGTGCCCCGACCGCCAGCGGCTCGGCGCTGAAGCTGCTCGCCACCCTTCCGATCAAAGCGGAGGACAACTCTCCCAGGTACCGCCGGGACGAGTTCGGGCCCGCCTGGTCGGACATCGACGACAACGGGTGTGACACCCGTAACGACATTCTGCGGCGAGATCTGCGCAGCACCACCATCCGCAGATCGGACGGCTGCACGGTGCTGACCGGCGAGCTCCGGGATCCGTACACCACCAGAATCATCCGTTTCGACCGTGGACGGAACTCTGCCAGCGTGCAGATCGACCACGTCGTCCCCCTGGCGGATGCGTGGCGGACCGGCGCGCTCAACTGGACCGCTCGGGAACGGCTCCAGTTCGCCAACGATCCGGAGAACCTGCTGGCCGTCGACGGTCCCACGAATCAGCGCAAGAGCGATCACGACGCCGCCGAATGGTTGCCGCCGAGCCCGGGGGAGCAGTGCCCCTACGTCGCGCGCCAGGTGGGATTGAAGGCCCGTTACCGCCTGTGGGTCGTCCAGGCGGAGGCGGACGCGATGCGCGCCGTTCTCCAGAAGTGCCCGAACCAGCCGGCACTGGGGCTGACCCCGAGCGGCTGACCGGAAGCCCGCGGCGCTGAATCATCCGAGAAATGCGGAGCAGCCGG
>NZ_CDWWXB010000128.1:5045-6362 GCF_977971855.1 Frankia sp. CoWAU3
GGTCGGCGTCGGCGGCGCGGGAGAGCAGGGCCTCGACGGCGGCGAACCCTTCGTCGCCGAGGTCGAGGCTGAACTCGTTGACGTACAGCTGGATGTGGGCGTCGACGACGTCGGGCGTCATCTCCTGGGCGTGGGCGAGGACGTAGTCGGCGCTGGCGGCGGGATCGGCGAAGGCCGCGGCGACGCTCGCCCGCACCGCGGCGGACAGCACCGGACCGTCCAGCCCCCGGCGGGCGAGGATCGCGCCGAGCGGAATGGGCAGCGAGGTCTGGCCCTCCCACCAGTCGCCGAGGTCGACGAGCGCCGTCAGTCCGTAGGACGGGTAGGTGAAGCGGGACTCGTGGATGACGAGCCCCGCGTCATACGCGCCATCGCGGACGGCGGGCATGATCTTCTCGAAGGGAAGCACGTCGACGTTCGTCACGCCCTCGTCGGCCGCCCACAGCCGGAACAGCAGGTAGGCCGTGGTGCGGGTGCCGGGGATGGCGACCCGGGCACCGCGCAGGTCCGACCGCCCGGCGGTGAGGACGAGTGGGCCGCAGCCGCGGCCCAGGGCCCCGCCCGCCGTCAGCAGCTGGTACCCGGTGAGCAGCCACGGCAGGGCGGCATAGGACACCTTGACGAGGTCATCCCGCCCGTCGGCGGCCCGGGCGTTGAGGACGTCGATGTCGGCGAAGGTCACCGACACCTCGGGTGCTCCCGGGACGAGTCCGTGCGCGAGGGCGTGGAAGGCGAACGTGTCGTTGGGGCAGGGCGAGATGGCGAGCGAGAGCGGACCTGGAAGGTTCGAGGTGGTCGCCCGGCCAGCACCCATCTCAGTGCTCTCCTGTCCCGTGGTGGCCGCTGTTCCCGTGGTGGCCGCGGGCACCCGGGTGCCCGGCCGGGATCGTGGTGGAGACGTCGTTCGCGGTGGCCACCGGTGCGGCCGTCACCAGACCGTCCGGGTGGGTGACGAGTGCCGCGGCGGCCGTGCGGAGGCTGGCCAGCGCGACCGGCAGGTTCCAGCCGGACCGGTCCCGGCGCCCGACCGTGTTGCTGATGGTACGGATCTCCACCACCGGGACGCCGAAGGCCCGGGCGGCCACCCCAACGGCGTACCCCTCCATCGACTCCGCCACCGGGTCCAGCCGCTCGGTCAGCGCCGTGGCCCGACGCTCGGTGCCCGTCACCGTCGACACGCTGATCACGCTACCCGTGACGATCCGCCGACCGGTGACGTCGAGCACCGTGCCCAGGCGGTGGACGAGGTCCGGATCCGGGACCACCGTGGACGAACCGAGCCCGAGATCCTCCAGGCTCAGGAACGACCCCGCGGGG
>NZ_CDWWXB010000128.1:6464-8113 GCF_977971855.1 Frankia sp. CoWAU3
TTCGACGAGTGGGCGAGGCCGCGGGGTGCCGGCGCGCCGTTGCTGTGGAACCCGAGATTGCGGTCCATCTCGCTGATGCGGCCGATCGGCGGAGCGGGCGGTTCCTCGTCAAGGCCGGACTCCGCGCCGAGGTCGGCGGCGACGATGCGATCGGCGAGGACGATGTCCCCGATCTCCGCCCAGCCGCGGAACCCACCGCCGATCCCCATCGCCACCACCAGGCTGAACGGCTGCCCCGCCGCGCTCGCCACCGACAATGCCACCGCGGTGCCCGCCGCCGCGGCCGGGCCGCCGGTGCCCGCCGCGAGCACCGTCACCGGTCCGCGTCGCCGGCCCACGTAGGGGCCCAGGGTGGAGGTGGTGAGAAGCTGGCGGTCCCATTCGGGGGACACCAGGCTGCCCGGTCCGACGGGGGTTCTGGTCCGACCGCTCGACCAGCTGCCCATCAGGCCGGCACACACCGCGTCCGCTTCGGCGGTCACCGCGGTCACGATCAGGGTACGGCTCACGATCAGGTCCGGATCATGATCTGGGGACGTCCTCGTCTGTTGTCGCATGCTGTCGGTCGATTTACCCGAACACCACCGCACCGGACGGTTGGGTAACAGCGCGGGATTTTCGATGGGGTGCAAATCGGACTTGTTGCCGGACCTTAGCATCGCGGACGACGCTGCGTGGTCCCGGTGGGGAGGTGTGGCACGCTGCGCGCACGGTGTATCCCCGTTCGGGGGCTGGTGTGCGCGGGTCGTTGGTTCCGGTCCGGCGGTGGAGTGGCCGGCGGTGGGTCAGGGCTTGAAGGTGACCAGGAACGGCCAGCTTCCCGACGCCTGGTCGCTGGAGCTGCCCGCCTCGGGAAGCGCGAACACCACGAGCAGGGCAGGCGTGTTCTTGGCGGGAACGTACCGGTAGTGCGTCTCGCTGATCTTGTCGGTCACCCGCTCCCTGCCCAGGACGAGGAAGTAGCCGCGGTCGGCGACCGACGTCGGCACGTCGATGTTGATGGCGCTTCCGGGCCTGACCGTGATGTGCGGCGGTGATACCGATTTCTGGATCACCGTCCCGTCCCGCTCGTACTGCGCGGCGTTCGTCCGCACGAAGTGTCCCCCGGACTCCATGGTCACCAGGGGAGTCGGTCGCTCGCAGCCGCTCAGGCCGAGGCCGACGACAACCGCGGCGGCGAGAGCTGCGGCGAGCCGCCGGAATGGGAGACGGCGGAGGAGGTGGGGCGTGCGCACGGTCGGAGGGTATCGCCGCCCGTGCGGTGGCGTCGCTCGCCGTCAGGGCCTTCAGCTGCTGGCCGGTGGGCACGGTGGCCCGGGTCACGTCGCTGGTGTGCCGGATCAGTTCCGGCGCCGCCATCGGAGGCCGCGGGCCGTTCGTCGGCGGTCAGGCCGGGTCGGACCGGTCGGATCCTGGAGCGTCGCCGGAATGGGGAGTGGGGCCTGCCGCCACGGGTCGGCCGGTGGCAGCGGCGTTGACGCGGTCGCGTGGGCCGACGGGGGCATGGGTGCCTGCGTGGGCATGGGTGTCGGTGTGGGCATGGGTGTCGGTGTGGGCATCGGTATCGGCGGGGGCATCGGTATCGGCGGGGGCATGGGTGCCTGCGGGGGAACCCCTGGGTGACCGAGCGGTTTCGTTGTGTCCGGATC
>NZ_CDWWXB010000128.1:8533-9395 GCF_977971855.1 Frankia sp. CoWAU3
GGGCATGGGTGCCTGCGGGGGAACCCCTGGGTGACCGAGCGGTTTCGTTGTGTCCGGATCGTTGTGGGCGGGTGGGCGGTTGCGGGTGTCCGCGCGGAACTGGGCGCGGGCGGCCAGCCGGGACTGGCGCAGCGCGCCGGCCTCCACGAACAACGTGATCCCCATCGCCGCCGCGGCCACCGCGAAGCCGACCGTCCCGGGCATCTCGATCAGTCCGAGGCCCCCGCCGGCGACCCAGGCCAGCTGCAGACCGGTCTCAGAACGGGCGAACGCGGAGTTGCGGGTGGTCTCCGGGATGTCCCGCTGGATGATCGCGTCCAGCGCCAGCTTCCCCATCGATCCCGCCATGGACGCCAGCAGCGCGGCGACCAGCGAGGTGAACTTGGTGTAGGTGATCGCCGCACCGAGGCATCCCCCTGCCGCCAACACCAGCGCGAGCATGAGGATGCCCTCGGGACGGCGCCGGCCGAGCCGGCCGCCGATGAAGACTCCCAGGCCGCTGCCGGCGCCCGCGCAGACCGCGAGCCCGCCCAGCCACAGGTTGTTCCCGCCGTTGGTGCGCAGGAGGAACGCCAGATAGAACGTCAGGAAGCCGACCAGACTGCGTAGCACCAGGGCGGCGTGCAGCGCCACCGGCAGCGTGCCGAGGAACGCCCGGATCCGCGCCCCGACACCGCGCCGGGCCACGCTCGGGGGAAGCGGCCCGCGCAGTGGCTGCTTACCGGCGGCGGAGTCGACGTGCCCGGGCAGGTTGAACGCCAGTAGGACCCCGGCCATGTAGACGAGGGCACAGATTCGCAACACCCAGGGATAGCCGACGAAAGGGATGGTGGCGATGCCCAGCCCGACGGGTGCCGCGACC
>NZ_CDWWXB010000128.1:9552-11059 GCF_977971855.1 Frankia sp. CoWAU3
ACCCGGGGAATGACGGCGCTGCGCGCGACGCCGAACCCGCGGGAGAGCACGAGCAGGCCGAGCGCGAGGGGGTAGACGGCCAGCCCGTCGAGTGCCCCCGCGAGCTGCCACGCCAGCAGCCCGCGGCCCAGGCAGATGGCGGCGAGCGCCGTCCGCCGACCGTAGGCCACCCGGTCCAGCAGTGGACCGATGACCGGCGCCAGCAGGGCGAACGGCACCATGGTGACCAGTAGGTAGAGGGCGACCTTCGACCGGGCCTCGCCCGACGGGACGGCGAAGAACAGCGAACCCGCCAACGCGACGGTCACCAGCGCGTCTCCGGCGGCGTTGACGAACGACAGCTCCGTCAGCGACGACAGCCCCGACCGGTCGGCGTCATTGCCGCGCACACTCGCCCGCAGCCGGCGCAGGCTGTTCACCACTGTGCTGCCCAGGTTCACCCTGCCCAGTGTCCTCGTCCTGGACCGGCGCCGTCCTGGACCGGCGCGGCGCCGTCCTGGACCTGCGCCACTACGACCACGTCGGGCGGTGGATGGGTTCGTGGGTGAGAATACTTCCCGTGGATGCTCCCGATGTTCGTAGGACGGTCCGGTCCGGGCGGGAGCCCGTGGCCGATCCGACCTGTGCGGCCGCCGTCGACCTGGCCCGGCAGGCGGCCGTCGAGGAGGCGGGGTCCGCGGCGGAGGTCGGTGCGCATCTCGGCGTCGAGAGCGAGGGGGACCGCCTCGTCCTGCACCGGTTCGCCTGCCTGGCGCGGGCCTATCCCGGCTGGGTCTGGACAGTGATCGTTACCCGGGCCGCGCGGGTGCGCAAGGCGACGGTCGACGACGTCGTGTTGATGCCCGGGGACGGGGCCATGCTGGCGCCCCCGTGGGTCCCCTGGTCGGAGCGGCTGCGGCCGGGCGACGTCGGGATCGGGGACCTGCTGCCGACCGCCATCGACGATCCTCGGCTCGCGCTGCGCACAGAGGACGCCGAGGAGTTCGTCGACACCGACGTCTTCCTTGAGCTTGGTCTGGGGCGGGCCCGGGTGCTGTCCGTGACCGGGCGGGAGGAGGCGGTCGAGCGCTGGTACGCGGGTCCCGCCGGCCCGGACGCATCCATCGCGAAGGTGGCGCCCGCATCCTGCCTGACCTGCGGATTCCACGTGCGGCTCGCGGGTGCGCTCGGCCGGATATTCGGTGTCTGCGCCAACGAGCTCGCACCGGACGACGGCCGGGTCACGTCGATCGACCACGGCTGTGGGGCGCACTCGGAGGCGCTGGTGGCTCCTTCGGCGCATCCCGAACCCGTCCTGTTCGACGAGGACCCCTCCGACCTGGAGCCGATCGACGTCGAGCTGGTGGGTGTGGCCGCTCATCCGCCGGGTTCGGTGGACGACAACGGGGCGGGCGAGACCGCGGACGGCCCGGGACCGGAGCCCTACGGCCACTCCTGACCGGCCTCGCCCGCCGGGACTTACTCGGATTTATCCGGACGTACTCGTGTCTAGCGGGAGTTTCCTAGA
>NZ_CDWWXB010000129.1:0-5836 GCF_977971855.1 Frankia sp. CoWAU3
TCTAGGAAACTCCCGCTAGGCCCCCAAAACCGCCGGAAACCACGTAGGGTAGTTGGAAAGCGACGTCCGTCTCCTTGGAGACACCCAGGTAGCAGCCGAGCAGAAGTACGCCGCCGGCGGCCATCACCACCCATCCGCGCAGCGCGCGGACCACGTCGACCACCAGGCGCGATGTGGGCCGCGGGTTATCGGTCCCAGCGGTCTGCTCGTCCACTTTCGTCTCCCCCAAGGAGCATGTCGTCGTCGGTCGTGCGGGCGGCGCGGTCGTGCGGGCGGCGCGGCGGAGCCTCTGCGTGGAGCCCGCCCCCGAGATGATCCGGGTCACGACAGGCGTCAGATTAGTGTGCGGAGATGAACAGGTGCTCCGTCGGGTGGCCCACGGCTGTTCCCGGCGAGCTCAGGCGGCACGGGAAGCTCCGTCGCATTAGGTATACGAGGATAGGCCGGCCGATGGAAGGCCTTGCGAAGTATGCCTGCCTGCAACCAGCCTGCTAATCTATGCTGGCTGGCGGGTGACTGTCGGGCCAGGGGGAAGGGCCGGGAGGGATGCCAGCCGCAGCCTGCCGCACCGCGGGCCGCCGCGGGGCCCGCGGGGTCTCCTCAGGTGATGCTCGGAGCGATCCGCTGGCATGGCGGCAGGGCGGTGGCCCCGGCCGGTGCCGGCCCCCGGCCCCAGCGCCACGCGTCGGCGACGATGCGGTCGATGCTCGACGCCGGAGAGCTCCAGCCGAGATCGGCGCGGATCCGGGTGCTGTCACCGATCAGCGTCCTCGGTTCGGAGACCGGCGGACAGTGGACGCGGCGGACCGGGCGCCCGGCGACCCGGCCGACCGCGGCGAGCACGTCGGTGACACTCACCCCGACGCCGCTGCCCACGTTGAACACCGCGCAGTGCCCGGGGCGCGCGGCGACCAGCGCCGTCAGGTAGGCCGTCGCCATGTCCACGACGTGGACGTACTCCCGCAGCGCGAGGCCGTCCCCGTTGACCCGGAACACGTCCCGGCATCCGCTCGCCACGGCGATCGCCGCCGGGATGATCCGGCTGCCGTCGCGGTCGATGTGTCCCGCGACGGCACCCGCGACGTTGAAGGAACGTAGGATCACCGCGCCGAGCAGCCCGGTGCCGGCCTGGTGGGACAGCAGCCGCTCGGCGGCGAACTTGGAGGTTCCGTAGGGGTTCACCGGGTCGGGTGGGCAGGTCTCCGGGATCCGCGCGAGGTCGACGTTGCCGTAGACCGCGCAGGTGGATCCGAAGACGAACGCGGGTGCGACCCCGGTGTGTTCGGCGCCCTCCTCCAGGGCGGCCAGCAGGTTGATGGTGCCGGTCAGGTTCGTCTGGAAGTAGCGCACGGGATCCAGCCGGGACTCCCGCACCCGGGTCAGGGCCGCGAGATGGCACACCCCCTCGAATCCCCGGCTGACCCCCGCCGCGGCCAGCTGGCGGGGATCGAGCAGGTCCGCGGCCACCACCTCGACATCGGGGGCGAACCGCGGCGTGGTCATCGGCTCGCGGACCATCGCCGTAACCTGGTGTCCGGCGGTGGCGAGCATGTCCGTGACCACTCCGCCGATGAAGCCGGCCGCGCCGGTGACAAGGACGCGCATGTCCGGGATCAGGATGCGGCCCGCATGCGCATCCCGAGGAGGGTCTCCCGGTGGCGCCAGGCGAGTTCCAGGCAGGCGGCGGCCGACGGGGCGATGGGCTCGGTGTCGACGAGACGGCGCAGCGCCGAGTGGGTGAACGGGATGCCCTCGGTCACCGACCGGTTCGGACCCGCGGTGACGACCGATCCCTCGGCATTGGTCTGGACCATGCTGCCGAAAAGCCGGTCGAAGGCGTCGGCGTCCACCACGACGACGGTGAGGATCTCGCCGAACAGAGTGAGCGCGTCCAGCCCGATCCCGAAGTACGACACCCGCATGGCGCCGGACCGACGCGCCTGCTCGAACGAACGGAACGGCTCGTCGGTGTCATAGTCGATCGGGCTGGACGAGCTGCCGTCGTGCTCCGGGTTGCCCAGCAGCTCCTCGCTCAGCTCACGCATGATGTTGCGCCACAGGTCGAAGTCGGCCTCATGGTGGAACGGGGTGATGCCCGACGGCTGGAAGACCCCGGCCGGGATGACGTGGTACACCCCGCCCGCGGTCGCGACCGAGCCCGCGCTGCGCCGGTGCAGGAAGAAGCTCGCCTGGCCGCCGCGATCGTGGCGGATCGTGAGCGTGTTGATGGACGGCAGGGCCGCCCGCCGGGTGAAGTCGAACGGATCTCCGATCCGCGCCCGGAAGGGCAGCGCGGGCCAGGACAGTCCGCTGCCGGCCATCGCGGCCGCCGTCTCGTGTGCGACGGTCTCGCAGACGTCGACGGCGTCGAAGTACGTCGTGTGGGCGAAGCTCAGCGACGGATGGTTGTCCGGTGACGGTCCCGCGGTCCCGTCACCGCCGATATCGAGTAGGCGAAAACTGAGCCGGTTCTCGAACAGGGTCGGCCGGTCGAGGTCCCGCATCGCCCGCGTGTAGCGCTGGTAGCGGTTCTGCTGACCGCCTCCACCGAGCAGGGGCCGGCTACCGGCCGTCTCGGGTTCGTCCCCCCTGATCGTGGGGGCCTCGGCGCTATCGTGCCACCCAAGGGTGACATCGTCGATGTCCACCGGGGTGTCCCACACCCAGCCGGGTCGGGCCAGTAGCCCGCTGCCGAGTCGGTCGGTTTCCGGGTAGAGCCGCACCGCCGCGCGGGCGAGGCTGATCCGATGGTGGTTGAGGTGATCGCGGGTGAGCCGCCACGCGCGTTGGCTCGCGGCGGCTTGCTCGGCCGCCGGACTGCGCGGCGCTGTCTCCCGGCGACGGTCCGTCATCGATCCCGGGGCCAGGCCGACGTCCTCGGGGGACAGCGCCAGATTGCGGGCGATGTGACGGAGCGTCGAGATGTCGTGGATAGCCCGCCGGCCGCTCTCCACCTTGGATACGTAGGACTGGTCGAAGCCCAGACGGTCGGCGAGCTGCTGCTGCGTGAGGCCGTGGGCCTGCCGGTACGCGCGTAGGAGTTGGCCCACACCAACGCTGGTGGGAGTAGAACGCGGCGGCGTCCATAGCCAAGTGTGACCGGTCACCCGCAACCCTCTCGTCCGACAATCGTGTTACGCGAAGTGAGCATAACGAGCCGGGCATCTAGGGGTGCAGTGACATAATTCGAACATCTCGTGTGGGTGTAATTTTGCGGCTTCCAGCAACATCCTCGGTGCCATGTGTTATGCGAGGGCGTTCCCGTCGAATGTATGTTCATTGGTTGGGAAGTCCGTCCGCGAGGTCGAGAACGATCACAATGATGATCAGGAGGAGTATCCAGCGGAAGAAGCCGATACGGCTCCAGACCTCGCGCGCGATGCCCCGGCCTGCCCGGCCGCCGAGCACCAGCAGTGCGAACAGCGCCCCGCCGACCGTGACGAGGAAGATCCCGGCATTGCTGTGGTCCACGGTCAAGACGATCGCACGCCGACCCCGGGTATCCCCGGGGATACCCGGAGAGTGTTTCTGTTCGGGTCGCGACCGCAGGTGACCGACCGTTCTCACGGTCATCCTCCCCGTGTTCGCCGTCGGGCCGGTCGGGGTTGCGCTGATCGATCCGGCGCTGATCGGCCTGGTGCTGATCGTCCTAGCGCTGATCGGCCTCGCCCTGATCAACGTGGTCACGTCGAGGCTCTCTCATGTGCTCCTGAAGGTCGATGGAACGTGTAGTGCATACCGTGTTGGAATCGACGTTCGCCCACTGTCAGGCCAACGCACCACGACGGGATGAACTCGCTCCCTTTCCTCGCCCGCCAAACCGCCGGCCGGCGCGCATCGGAGCCTGCTCGTCCCTACCGTGTTCCGGATGTCGACGGCACTCCTGACCGATCACTATGAGTTGACCATGTTGCGCGCGGCGCTCCGGTCCGGCGCGGCGGATCGTCGTGTGGTCTTCGAAGTCTTCACCCGATCGTTGCCGCCGGGTCGCCGTTTTGGTGTGTTCGCCGGCACCGGTCGGCTGCTCGATGCGCTGGCGGACTTCCGGTTCGGGCCGCCCGAGCTAGCCGCTCTGCGGGCCGCCGATGTCATCGACGAGGCCACGGCACAGTGGCTGGCGGACTACCACTTCGGCGGCGACATCCATGGCTTCGCCGAGGGCGAGCCGTTCTTCGCCGAGACGCCCGTGCTCGCTGTCGAGGGCACCTTCGCTGAGACCGTGCTGCTCGAGACACTCGTGCTCGCCATTCTCAACCACGACAGCGCGATCGCGGCCGCTGGGGCCCGGATGGTTGGGGCGGCCGGGGACCGGCCCTGTCTCGAAATGGGATCTCGGCGCACCCATGAGGCCGCCGCCGTGGCCGCCGCCCGCGCGGCCTACCTCGTGGGTTTCGCGGCCACGTCGAACCTGGAGGCCGCCCGGACGTACGAGGTCCCCAGCGTCGGTACCAGCGCGCACGCCTTCACACTCGTTCATCCAAGTGAGGCCGAGGCGTTCGCCGCGCAGGTCGCCACCCTCGGTGTCGGCACGACGCTGCTCGTCGACACGTACGACGTCCCTGCGGGGGTCGCCGCCGCCGTCGCGACGGCGGGCACCGAGCTCGGGGCCGTCCGGATCGACAGCGGGGACCTGGGTCGGGTCGCCGGCGCCGTCCGCGCGCAGCTTGACGGCCTCGGCGCGACCAGAACACGGATCATCGCGACCGGGGATCTGGACGAGCACGCCATAGCCCGGTTGGGCGACGCCCCAGTAGACGGCTACGGTGTCGGCACCGGCCTGGTCACCGGTGCGGGCGCGCCCACCGCGGGGTTCGTCTACAAGCTGGTCGAGGTCGACGGCGAACCCGTGGCGAAGAGGTCGGTCGGCAAGAGCACCCGTGGGGGGCGCAAGCGGGTCGTCCGCCGCCATGACCTCAACGGCCGGGCCGTCGCTGATGTCATCTTTCCGAGCCCGCCGGGCTCGCCGTCGGCCCCGGACCGCTTGTCCGGTCCGTCCGGTCCGGGGGTGGATCCCGCTGGCTCCGGGGACGCGCTCCCCGCGTCGCAGCGACCGCCCGACCCGGCCCGGGACCGGGACCTGTTGCGTCCGCTGGTGAAGGCCGGTGAGCCGGTCGGTGGCCTGACCGGGCCGGCCGGCACCCGGCGCGCCCGCGAGCACCATCGTCTGGCCCTCGCGGCCCTTCCCCCCACCGCTCGGGAGGTGGGCTACGGCCCGCCGTGCCTGCCCGTCGTCCACGCGGAGGGCCGTCCCTGAGCCGTCTCGGGCCTCCCTGAGCCGTCCCGGGCCGTCGGGCGGCGTCGCCCGCTGAGGTGCCGTTTCCGGCGGGAGGCCGAGGAGGGGCCCGTGTGTGCCGGCACGGGGATGGCCAGACTGGAGGGGTGGCGCCCGCCTCTCCATCGAACCGGATCCGCGGTCCGTTGGACGGCGAGGGCGGGCGGCATGACAGCGTCACCGTCATGCCGCCCGCCCTCGCCGTCAGCGTGGACGTGGTTCTGCTGACCCTGCGCGCCGGTCGGCTCTGTGTCCTGGTCATCCGCCGGGACGATCCCCCGTTCGGCGGATGCTGGGCGCTGCCCGGTGGTTTTGTCGACCGCGACGAGGATCTCGACGCCTCGGCCCTGCGGCAGCTCGCGGCCGAGACGGGCGTCACGACGACCGGTCACCTCGAGCAGTTGCGGACCTACGGCGGCGCGCACCGCGACCCGCGTGTCCGGGTGGTCAGCGTGGCCTACCTGGCCCTGCTGCCGAATCTCCCGCAGCCGCAGCCGCAGCCGCAGCCGCAGCCGCAGCCGCAGCCGCAGCCGCAGCCCGGCCGGGATGGACCGCGGGCCCGCT
>NZ_CDWWXB010000129.1:6092-9971 GCF_977971855.1 Frankia sp. CoWAU3
GCCACTCGACGATGCCCGTAACGGCGTCCCGGCAGGTGCCGCATCCGGTCGTCGCCCGGGTACCGGTGACGATCGCCGGCAGGTCACGTGCTCCGTCCAACCAGCAGCGGGTGATCCCGCCCTTGGTCACGTTGTTGCACCGGCAGATGGTGACCCGGTCGGGTAGGGTCGCCGGACTGTCGGTGACGGTGACCTCGGTCCGGGTCGGGAACAGCAGGCTGCGCCGGTCGGCCGGCACCGGAGCCTGCCGGTCGAACAGCTGCGTCACGGTCCCCACCGTCGGGTTGTCACCGAGCATGATCGCGCCCACCAGCCGGTCCCCGCGGATCACCAGCTTCTTGAAGGTGCCCCGGGTGACATCGACGAACTGCAGCACCTCGGCGTCCTCGTCGAACTCGTCCACGTCGACCTCGCCCATGGTGGCGAGATCCACTCCCGACGCCTTGAGCCTGGTCACGGGTCGGGCGCCGCTGTAGCGCGTGGCGGGGTCGGCGGCGGTGACAACGTCGGCCACCACCCGGACCTGGTCCCATGCCGGCGCCACCAGCCCCTGCACCGTCCCCTCGTGCTGCGCGCAGTCACCGACCGCGAACACGGCCGGATCGGCGGGGGAGCGCATCTGATCGTCCACCACGATCCCGGCTTCGACCGGCAGGCCGGCCGCCGCGGCAAGGTCGGTCACCGCCACGACGCCGGTCGAGACCACCAGCAGATCGGCGTCGAGCACCTCGTCGCCGGCCAGCTCCACGCCGGTGAGCCGCTCGTCGCCATGGATCCGGACGACCCTGGCCGCGAGCCGGGACCGCACCCCGAGTCCGGCCAGCGTCCGGACCAGCACCTGTCCGGCCCGCCGGTCGAGCTGGCGGTTCATCAGGTGACCCGCAGCGTGCAGGACCGTCGTGTCCAGACCGCGGCGGACCAGGCCGCGGGCCGCCTCCAGGCCGAGTAGGCCGCCGCCGAGTACCACCGCGCGGGTGGCCCGTTCGGCCTGGGTGAGGATATGCCGGCAGTTGTCGAGGGTGCGGAACGCCGCCACTCCGGGTAGCAGCGTCCCATCCGGTCGGGTCAGTCCCTCGATCGGTGGCAGCCACGCCCGGCTCCCGGTGGCGAGGATGAGTACGTCGTAGGCGACGACGCTGCCGTCGTCGGCCGTGACGGTGCGACGCGTACGGTCGATGTGGTGCGCCACCACGCCGGCCCGGACGTCGACCAGAGCGCACGGGGGCGTGTCGTCACCGCTGTCGCCGGACGCCGCATGGTCGACCAGGGTGATGTCGGCCAGATCCGCCTTTCCTGCCAGGACGTTCGACAGCAGGATGCGGTTGTAGGCGGGATGCGGCTCCTCCCCGAACACGGTGATGATCAGGTTGGGATCTCGGGAACGAAGCTCACTGATCATCCGGGAGCCCGCCATCCCATGCCCCACGATGACTACGCGGCGCGGCCCGGAGGCCCCTGTGGAGTCCGACGCGGGCGCGGCGTCGTGCATCATGGTTCGGGGCCTTGCGGTCATCACCGTTGGCGCCTTCCGCTCGGTCGGCTGCGGCCCGTCAACATGGCTCGAACGGGTTCGGCAGCCCCGACCCGTCGCGCTGGGAACGGACCCGGTGGCATGCCGATCGTCGCCCGGGTGGCCGATCGGGTCGTCGTCCGGGTTGTCGATCGGCTCGACCGCGACCGCGCACACCTTGAACTCGGGCATCCGGGACGTCGGGTCGAGCGCATCGTTGGTCAGGGAGTTCGCCCGTCCGGCCCCGGCCCAGTGGAAGGGCAGGAAGACGGTGTCGAATCGGAGGGTGTCGGTCAGCCTCGCCGGCACCTCGCAGGTGCCTCGTCGGCTCGTGACCCGCACCGGCGCCCCCTCAGCGATCCCGAGCCGTTCGGCGAGGTCGGGATGGATCTCGACGAAGGGTTCCGGCGCGGCGTCAACGAGGGGTCTGATCCGGCGGGTCTGCGCACCGCTCTGGTAATGAGCCAGCACCCGCCCGGTGGTCAGGTAGTAGGGGTACTCGGGGTCGATGTCCTCCGCCACCGGACGGTGCTCGACCGGCACGAGCCGGGCCCGTCCGTCCGGAGTGGCGAAGCGGTCCAGGAACATCCGGGGGATGCCCGGGTGCGTCTCGTCCGGGCAGGGCCAGAACACCCCGTCCGATGCGATGATCCGCTCGTAGCTGATGCCCGCGTAGTCGGCGATCCCCCCGGCGCTGGCCCGGCGCAGCTCGTCGAAGACCGCCCGTGGTTCGCCGGGGAAGCGCTCGGCGTGGCCGAGTCGGGCGGCGAGCGCCGCGATGATCTCCAGGTCGGTGCGTACCCCGGCCGGAGGAGGCCGCAGCCGTTCCCGCCGCAGTACCCGACCCTCCAGGTTGGTCATCGTTCCCTCCTCCTCCGCCCACTGGGCGGTCGGCAGGACGATGTCGGCCATGGCCGCCGTCTCGCTGAGCACGAAGTCGGCGACGACGAGCAGGTCCAAGGCGGCCAGCCGCGAGGTGATCCGACCGGCCCGGGGGGCGGAGACGGCGATGTTGCTGCCGAGGATGAGGAGCGCCCTCGGGCCCTGCGGCGTGCCGAGCGCGTCCAGCATCTCGTAGGCGCTGCGGCCCGGACCGGGGATGGTCGTCGGGTCGACGCCCCAGATCCGACCGATGTGCTCCCGGGCCACCGGATCGATGATCTTGCGATAGCCGGGAAGCTGGTCGGCCTTCTGCCCGTGTTCCCGGCCGCCCTGCCCGTTGCCCTGGCCGGTGAGACAGCCGTAGCCCGACCCGGGGGTACCGGGCAGCCCCAGTACGAGGGCGAGGTTGATGAGCGCCGTGACGGTGTCGGTGCCCTTGCTGTGTTGTTCGGCACCGCGGGCGCTGAGCACCATCGCCCGTTCGGCCTGGGCGAGCAGGCCCACGGCGGCGTACTGGTCTGCCACCGGCACTCCGGTGATGCGCTCCACCCGTTCGGGCCAGTAGGAGGCGAGTACTGCTCGAAGCTCGGCGAGGCCCGTCGTCCGAGCGGCGAGGAAGTCGCGGTTGGCGTACCCCTCCGTTAGGGCGATGTAGGCCAGCCCGTTGGCCAGGGCCAGGTCAGTTCCCGGGGTGATCTGCAGATGTAGGGCCGCGGCGCGGGCGGTGGCCGTCAGCCGCGGGTCGACGACCACGAGCGTCCCGCCGTTCTCCCGCTGGCGGGTCAGGTACTGCATGAACGGGGGCATGGTCTCGGCCGCGTTGCTGCCGACCATGATGACGGCCCCGGCGTGCGCGATGTCCTCCAATGGGAAGGGCAGGCCCCGGTCCAGCCCGAACGAGCGGATGCCCGCGGCGGCCGCCGACGATATGCAGAACCGGCCGTTGTAGTCGATCGCGGAGCTGCGCAGCGCCACCCGAGCGAACTTGCCCAGGGCGTAGGCCTTCTCGTTGGTCAACCCGCCGCCGCCGAAGACGCCGACCGCGTCCGGGCCGTGTTCGCGCTGGAGGCGGATGATCCCTTCGGTGATGCGGTCGAGTGCCCGTTCCCAGCTCACCGGCTCGAGGGGGGCGTCGCGTCGTGGCCGCATCAGTGGGGTGGTGAGCCGGTCCGCGGCGGTCAGCAGTTCGGCGGAGGTCCACCCCTTCTGGCACATCCGGCCCCGGTTGGTGGGGAACTCGCGGGCGAGTACGGCAACCGGCCCCGGAGACCTTCCGCCTGCGGGTTCCGGGCCGTCGTCTTTTCCGGTGCCTTCCTTGGTGGCGCTCTCCGGGGTGGCGCGCAGCATCATTCCGCACTGCAGGGCGCAGTACGGGCAGTGTGTCGCCGCCTCGGCAAGGGGCGCGGCCGGCACCGGCATGGTCGTGGTCACGCACCGAGCGTGCGGCGGGGGGTGTCCCAGGGCCGCGCAGAGATCACGTTACGTTG
>NZ_CDWWXB010000130.1:0-1845 GCF_977971855.1 Frankia sp. CoWAU3
TGCGCGGCCCTGCGCTCAATAGATGTCCACCTGTACTCAAGAGATGCCCATTGTGTCACCTTGCCAGTAAATGAAACAAAAGGAAACTCTAGCATGCATACTTTGCCGCGTTTCGGTAGAACACCTAAAACTGTTTGCTGATCTCGATCGGCCGTCACCAACCGCTGCGCCTCGGTGGCTTCAGTCATCGGCTCCGTCGTCGCGGCCTAGGAGTGAGTCTTGGACCGCGTGCCTGTGAGCGTTGTCATCCCCGCCTACAACGAGGCGATGCGCCTGCCCGGCTCGCTACCCCCGCTGATCTCGGTCATGCACAGGATCCCCGGTGCCGAGGTGATTGTGGTTGACGACGGCAGTACGGACGGCACCGCTGCGATCGCCGAGGAGTTGCTCGCGGATCTGCCCGGTGGTCGGGTCCTGCGGCTGCCGTGGAACTCGGGTAAGGGCGCCGCGGTCCGCATGGGGGTGTCGGCCGCGCACGGTGAGTCGATCGCCTTCCTGGACGCCGACGGCGCCTCCGACGTCAATGATCTTCCTCTGCTCCTCGCCGCGCTGGAGCACGCCGAAGTGGCGCTCGGATCGCGCCGGGTTGGGGCGGGTGCGGTCCGCAGCAGTGGCCGGCGGGTCGGCAGCTGGGCCTTCAACCAGATCACCCGGTCCCTGACCAGCCTGGACGTCGCCGACACCCAATGCGGGTTCAAGGCTTTCCGCGGCCCCGAGGCCAAGCTGCTGTTCAGCCTTGCGCGCTCCTCCGGATTTGGCTTCGACGTGGAGGTGCTCTCGATCGCCCGGTCGATCGGCTACCGGATCGCCGAGGTCCCGGTCCGATGGGCGGAGATACCCGGTGGCACGTTCCGGGTGACCCGGCACACCCCCGCGATGCTCGTCGACGTGATGCGCGCCCGGCGGTACCTGAACCGCTCCGCTCCCGGCCTCGTAGTGACGCGTCCCACGGTGCAGTCGCCCGCCGCCGCGGCAGCGCCGGTTCGTCCGGGCGACGGGGCGTCCCCCGCCGCGCAGGTCCGCGTCCCGCCTTCTGCCGTGAGTGTCCCGGCCCCCGCAGAACCGGTGACCGCCGGGCCACCGCCAGCCGTCCTCACGGCGGCCGTGGGGGGCGTCGAGAAGCCCCTGCGCCTGCCCGCCGACCTGGGTGGTGTGACTCCGTTGCCTCGGAAGGCTGTATGAAGGTCCGGCGAACCGGACCCCATCCTTGTCCTTTGGAGTAAGCGATCCCTTCCCCCGCCGCCGGCACCCCCACGACGGCGAAGGGCCTCGGCGCGCCGTCACCCGCCCCGGCCGTCGCCGCCCCGGCCGTCGCCGCGTCGCCGCGTCGCCGCGACACGCGGACGTCACGGCGGCCTCTGTTCGGCATGGCCGCCGGCTTTATGGTGCTCTTTCTGCTCCAGGCCCCCGGCAACCTGACCGCCGACACCAAGCTGGACGTCCCCCTTGACCCGTGGGGCTTCATGGGGCAGGCCACCCATCTGTGGAACTCCCTCGCCGAGTTCGGCTACCTGCCCAACCAGTACGTCGGCTACCTGTTCCCGATGGGACCGTTCTTCGGTGCCGGTGACCTGTTCGGGATACCCGCCTGGGTCACCCAGCGGCTGTGGATCGGGCTGATCCTCACCGTCTCCGCCTGGGGGGTCGTGCGGCTGGCCGAGGCCCTGTGGCTCGGCGTACCGCGCACCCGGGTGCTGGCCGGACTCGCCTACACCCTGTCCCCGATGTTCCTCGGCAAGATCGGGGCGACTTCCGTGGCGCTTGCGGGCGCCGCCATGCTCCCGTGGATCACCCTGCCGCTCATCCTCGCGCTGCGTCCGGACGGCGCCTTCGGCGCCGCCACCA
>NZ_CDWWXB010000130.1:1997-3443 GCF_977971855.1 Frankia sp. CoWAU3
CGACCATCAGTACCACGGCGGCCGATGATGTCGATGCCGCTGACGATCCCGCCCTGGACCCGGGCCGGCGGCTGTCCCCGCGACGGGCGGCCGCCCTGTCCGGACTCGCCATCCTGGGCACCGGCGGAATCAACGCGACGGTCACGCTGTGCGTCCTGCTCTGTCCGGCGGTGGTCCTCGTGTTCGCCGGCGGCACCCGCCGGGCCTGGGCGCTGCGGGCTTGGTGGGTCGTCGCCGTCATCCTCGCCTCGGCCTGGTGGCTGCTGGCGCTGATGGTGCAGGGCCGCTACGGGCTGAACTTCCTCGCGTTCACCGAGACCGCCCAGACGACCACGGCGACGACGTCGGTGGCGGAAGCCCTGCGCGGCGCGACGGACTGGCTGGCGTATGTCCAGTTACCCAGGCCCTGGCTGCCGGCCGCCACCGAGTACGTGTCCCGGCCGGTGCCGATCATCGGATCGGCAGCCGTGGCGGCGATCGGGCTGTGGGGGCTGTCCCGGGCCGATCTGCCCGCCCGCCGGTTCCTGCTGGTGACGTTGGCCGCCGGCACGGTCTCGGTGGCCGCGGCCTATCCGGGGCATCCGGGCAGCCCGCTGGCGGGCGTGGTGCGGGACCTGCTCGGTGACCAGCTGGGCTTTCTGCGCAACGTCTACAAGTTCCAGCCGGTGGTGCGCCTGCCGATAGCCCTGGGGATCGCGCACGCCCTGACGGTCCGACCTGTCAGTCTCGCCGCCCGTGTGCGGAGATGGACGACCCGCGAGGCTTCCCGCCGGCACGGCAGGACCGCGGACATGATCGTGGCCGCCGCGGTGAACGTCCCCGTCGTGCTGACCGTGGCCGCGCTGGTCTGCGGCATGACGCCAGCGCTCGCCGGCAGGGCGCTGCAGCCCCGGCCGTTCGCCCGGGTGCCCGACTACTGGGTGGCCGCCGCGGACTGGCTGGCCGCCCATCCCCAGGACGGCCGGGCCCTGGTGCTGCCCGGCTCGCCGTTCGCCGAGTACGAGTGGGGCCGGCCGCTCGACGAGCCGCTGCAGTGGCTGGCCCGCACGCCGTGGGGGGTCCGCGGCCTGATCCCGCTCGGTGGCACGGGCGTGACCCGGCTGATGGACGGCATCGAGCACCAGCTCGCCACCGGGTCCGCCGCGGGCCTCGCCCCGGCACTGGCCCGGGCCGGGATCGGCCAGATCCTGCTCCGCAACGACCTGGAACAGAAGAACTGGGACGTCCCCCCGTCCACCGACGAGCTCCACCGGGCGTTGCGTTCCTCCGGTCTCACCCTGGCCGCCGCGTTCGGCCCGCAGGTGCCGGCGCGCGCCTCGGCGAAGGAGCGGCTCGTCCCGGAGCTGCGCAACCCGGCCGCGCGGGTACCCGCGCTGGAGGTCTGGACCGTCCCGGGCGGCGCGAAGCTTGTCGGCTCCTACCCAGCGGACACCGCCGTCGTCGTCT
>NZ_CDWWXB010000130.1:3715-5137 GCF_977971855.1 Frankia sp. CoWAU3
CCGGCCGTCGAGGCGCTGCGGGTGTCCAGCGAGGCGGGCTCGGTGGTCACCGAGGTGCGTCCGGTGGAGGACATCCAGCGCCTCGCCGTCCCAGCGGGGCCGAGCCGCTGGTACCGCATCACGTTCGCGCGGGTCGGCCAGGAGACCGACGACACCCTCGGCGCCGGTATTCGGGAGATCACCATCCCCGGGGCCACCTTCCGCCACTACGCGCAGCTCCCCACCGACGTGGCCCGGCGCTTCGCCGCGCCGGACGGGGGGCTGGTCGCCTTCTCGATGGCCCGGGAGCGGGTCGACCCGGCGCAGCCGTTCGGCGGCTCGGAGGAGCTGGCGCTGTCCCGGCGCTTCGAGGTGCCCCGGGACATGACCTTCACGATGAGCGGCTCGGCGAGCTTCATCCCCCCGCCGCGGGGGACACCCCCAGCAGGTGATACTCCGTTGCTGATCGACTGCGGCCAGGGCCCCACTCTGGTCGTCGACGGGACCCGTTACCCCCTGCGGATCTCCGGCCGGGACAGCGACGTCACCTCGGTGCGGCCGGTGCGGGTGTCGCTGTGCACCGACGGCGGCACGCTGCGGCTCTCGGCGGGGCCGCACCTGCTCGGCGTCGACCAGGGACCGACCTCCATCCTCGTCGACGCGATCGCGTTGGTCGGATCGGGCGCCCAGGTGAGCGCGGCCACGCCGCGGGCGACGACGGTGCACGAGTGGACGGCGGAACACCGGACGGTCCAGATCGGCGCCGGTGACCGCGCCTTTCTCGCCGTCCGGGAGAACGCCAACTCCTCGTGGACGGCGAAGCTGAACGGCGTGGCGTTGACCCCGCTGCGCCTCGACGGCTGGCAGCAGGGCTGGATCGTCCCGGCCGGCACCGGCGGCACGATCGTCATCGACAACGCGCCCGGTGCGGAATACCGCCGCAACCTCGTGGTGGGGCTGTTGCTGGTCGTGGTGCTGGTCGTGCTCGCCGTGCTGCCCGCCCGGTTCCGGCTACGGCCACGATCCGACGAGAACGGCTATCCGGCGCTGCTGAGGCCGCGCCGCCTGGGCCGGGCGACGGTGTCCCCGCCGGTGGCCGGTGTGGGGTGGACGGTGCTCGCCATGCTGGCGGTGGCGCTGGTGGCGGGCCCGGTGGCGCTGGCCGTACCGGTGTTCGTCCTGGTCGGTCGGCGCTGGCCCGCGGCGGGGGGCCGCTGCGCCGCGGTCGCCATGATTGGCGCGGGAATCGGGGTGGCGGCGCAGCCCGGCAGCCAGCCCGGATCCGGGCAGGGGGCGTTCGGGCCGCTGGTCCAGGTGTTCGGCGCCTTGGTCTTGGCTTGTCGTTTAACCTTCGGGTGTCACTCTGTGTGATAGTCGCTGGTGGTTTGGGGTGGGCCGGCGTGTCGCCGTGACGTGAAGCGGCCTTCTGTTGAACCTGGTTTC
>NZ_CDWWXB010000130.1:5364-7750 GCF_977971855.1 Frankia sp. CoWAU3
CTTGGCGGCGGTGCTGGCCGCGCTGGCCGGGCGGGCCTGGGACCGTCCCGCCGGCTCGGGCGCCGGCGCCGACTTCGGCGCCCGAGCCGGGTCCGATGTCGGGCATAGGACTCGCAATCCCTATATCGACAGCAAGGGACTCGGTTAGCGTTTTCGTGGCGCCGATTGTTCGGACGTCGTCCACCGTCTGTTCCTGAGGGAGACATCCGGTCATGATCACAGCCATGCGTGCCATGCGTGCCATGCGTGCCATGCGTGCCGTGAGCGCCGTGAGTGCCGTGCGTGGAGTCCGCGTGGATGCTCTACGGCCGATCGGGGCCTCGCGCCCGGCCTGGGCCGATGCGGTGGGCGGGGATGGCGGCGCCGGCGGCACGCCGTCGGTCCTGGGCGACGGGGAGTTGGTGGAGCTGCTGGCGCGGGCGATCCACGACCGCTATCTGGAGCATGAGCTCGGTAAACGGCACGCGGCCGGATCGAGGCCCGGACTGCGGCCCTGGGCGGAGCTCTCCGAGGCGCTGCGGGAAGCCAACCGTGATCAGGCGGTTCACTACGAGACGGTGCTGCGTAACCGTGGCTGGGTGTGCACACCGGCCGAGCAGGACGTCGATCCGGCTGTCGATCCGTTTTCGCTGTCCGCCGCCGAGGTCGAGGAGCTTGCCCGGGCCGAGCACGACCGGTGGCGGCAGCACAAGGAGCGGCAGGGTTACTCCTACGGTCCGGTGCGCGAGGACCTCGGCCCGGACAAGCGTCACCCGTCCATGGTGGACTGGGAGGAGCTGACCGAAGAGGACCGTGATCGGGACCGCGACGCGATCCGGAACATGCCGGCCGTTCTGGCCCGGGCCGATCTGTGCATCACCCGGCGACCCGCCGCCGAGGCGGCTATCCGGTGAGCGGCTGACGGCCGCGACGATCGTCGGCGCATTGCCGCTGTCCGCCGATGACCCCGAAGACCTCCGCAGCCCCGCACACAGGGAACTTGGCTCTGTCGCAGATTCGGTGGTGACGGAGCCGAGAACTTGACAGCCCCCTGGGTACCGTCCCGATCAACGGTCACCTGGTTTTCCCGCCAGCTCCGTGGAAAGCATGTTCGAGGCTGCTCGTCGCGCTCCGGCCTTCGCCTGATCGTCCCGGTTGTCGGTCGGGATCGGACCGGGACCCGGATCCGGGGGAGATGCCGCCAGGTCACGGCTGGCCGCGAACAGCAGGTCCTCGCCGGTCGCCGGGCGTAGTCGCAGGTCGGCGAGCGCGCCGACCCCGACTCCGGCCCGGGCCAGGGCGGTGCGTGCGGCGGCGGGGCCGGCGCCGTAGAGGAGCGCGATCATCTCCGGGCCGGTCGGATCCGGCCGGTACACCAGGTCCGTGCGGCGCAACGCCGGGCGGGAGGTGCCGACCGGCAGGGTGAAGCGGGCGTGCGTGAGGTCATCGTCCCGGCGCCGGCGCTCCAGGCCCCGATCCGGTCCCCGACCCCGCTGCGGCGCGCGGCCTTGTTCTCCTGCTTCGGCCCGCTTCGCCGCCGGGCCGGCCAGTCGGTCGATCTCGGCGGTGACCACCCGAGCCAGCAGTTCGGCGCTGGCGTCCCAGGTGAACCCGGCAGCCCAGGCGCGGGCCGCCGCGCGCAGCTCGGCCGCCGCGGGCGGCTCGGCCAGTAGCCGTAGCGCCGCGTCGAGGGTCTTCTCCAGCGGCTCGCCCTTGTCGACCAGCCATCCCGTCGTCCCGTCCCGGACCGCGTCGCGCAGCCCCGGGACCCGGAACGCCACCGCGGGCACCCCGAGGGCGGCGGCCTCCAGTACCGACAGCCCCCAGCCCTCACCATGCGAGGGGTTGACCGTCAGCCAGGCCGAGGAAAGCAGCCGGTCGCGGGTGGCGGCATCGCTGTAGCCGTGCCAGCGCACGGCGTCACCGTCCCGCTCGGTCGTGCCTCCCGAGCCCGGAGCCGCCCCCGGGTCGGTGGTGGTCACCGCACCGGGGGTGGTCAGCCCGAGGGCAACCGCGCGGGCGGTCAGCCGTTCGCGGTCCGGGCCGTCGCCGACGATGTGGACGGTGAGCCCGGGATGCGCCCCGACCAGCGCGGGCAGCGCGTCGAGGAGCAGGTGGAGCCGCTTGTGCGGCACGAGCCGGCCGACGCACACGATGGTGGGCGTCGTCGCGGGGCCGCCATCCGAGTCTGCGGGCCCGCCATCCAAGCCTGCGGGCCCGCCGCCAGCCGGGCCCGTGAACGTGGTGGCCCCGGCGGTCGTGGTGGTCACCCCGTTGGGGACCAGGAAGCGCGGGCCGGGCAGGCCGAGGATGTCACGGGCCTCGGTGCGGGTCGAGGGGGAGACGACCACCACCGGTCGGTGCCGGTAGACCCACCGGCTGCCCGGCGCCTCCAGCAGTTGCCCCA
>NZ_CDWWXB010000130.1:7891-10420 GCF_977971855.1 Frankia sp. CoWAU3
AAGTACAACGGAAACTGTTTCTGATGAACGTGGTGGAGCACCTGCACGACGGGGGTGCTCGCCGGCAGCACCAGGGGGCTGAAGAACGGGATCCCGTTCTGGCAGTCGACGACGGCGTCGACGCGGTGCCTGGCCCGGCCCAGGCTGGCCAGCCGGGCGAGCACCGACGGATAGACGCCGAAGGTCCCGCCCCCGCGGCGCACCTCGACGCCGCCAACGGACTCGGCGACGGGCGGACCAGGGCGTTCACCTTCCGTGGCCCGCGAGGTCAGCAGGGTGACCCGGGCACCGGCCGCGGCGAACCGCTCGGCGATCGACTGGCAGAACAACTCCGCCCCGCCGGCCTGCGGATGCTCCCGGTCCCGCCAGTTGAGGAACACCACGTGCCGGCCGGCGAGAGTGGGCAGGTACCGGCGCTCCCGGGACCCTCCGAGGTGTGTCGATCCTCCCGGGGGCGTCACGCTGGGAGTTCCCGTCACCGGTGGCATTCCTTCCGTTTCGTTCCGCTCGCCAGGGCTTACCATGTTCGTCTGCAAGGTTCGCCTGCAACCTACCGATGTCGGAAAATCGTCGGCCACCTACCATGGCCGGTGTTCCGCTGTGGGTGATTCGACGTGTCCCGTTCCCGGTGGGGAGGCTGATGGCGAAGCCCTCGCGTGAGGCTGTGACGGGCCTGCTGGCCGGTCCGGCAGCACTGGCCGTCGCCGGCATGCTCGTCAACGGGTGCAACCTGCTGATGAACCTGATCGTCGCCCGGTCGCTGGACCCGGACTCCTACGGCGCCGTGTCGGTGCAGGTCAGCATCTTCCTGATCCTCTCGGTCGCGGGTAACGCGCTGCTGATCGCCGTGGTGCAGCACGAGACGTCCGGCCCGGGGGGCACCCGGCGCGAGCAGTGGTCCTGGATCCGGCGGCTGCGGGGCGCCTGCGGCGTCGGCATCGCGATCTCCGCGATCGTCGCGGTGGTGCTGTGCCGGCCGGTGGCCGCGCTGATGTCCTATCCGCATCCGCTCGCGATCGCCGAGGCGACCATCGGTGCCGCGTTGTGGACGCTGCTGTGCGTCGAACGCGGCCTGCTGCAGGCCAGGGGGGCCTATCCGCGCCTCGCCGTCAACTTCGTGGTCGAGGGCTTCGTCCGGATCGGCCTGGTGATCGTGCTCGTGCTGGGCGGGCTCGGGGTGAACGGCGCGGGCCTGGGCATCGTGCTCGGCGTCGTCGTCGGCGCCGAGCACGCCCGGTGGGCCGTCACGCGCACCCCGCGGCTGCCGCGCCCGCCCGTGTTCCGGCGCGGGGCGCCCGTGCTGCCTGACGACGGCACACCGCCGGCCACCGGGCCGATTCCGCTGCCGATCCCGGCGCCACGCGCCAGCGCCCGGCAGAGCGTCATCGCCGACACCACCGTCGCCCTCGGCGCGCTGATCCCCCTCGCCCTGCTGCAGAACATGGACGTCGTCATCGTCGGCTGGCTGGGCTCCTCCGGGGTCGGCGGCTACGCGGCGATCTCGACGGCCTGCAGGGTACCGGTCTTCATCGGGCTGGCGGTCGCGAACTTCCTGCTGCCCGAGGCGGCACGACGGCGCAAGGAGGGACGCCCCGCCGGGGGCACGTTGGTCGTGGCGCTGGTCTTCGTCGTCGCTCCCGGGCTCTTCCTTGCCGGGCTCGGTCTGTTCGCGGCGAAGTGGTTGATCGGACTCGTCTTCGGGGCGCATCTCACCGCCGCCGCCTCCGCGCTGTCGGTGCTCGCGCTGAGCATGACCCTGCTGGCCGTCACCCTGATGTTCACCACGTACCTGCTCGGCGCCGGGGTGCGCCGGGTCGTCGGCGTGCTCGCCGTCGCCACGGTGGCGACGGCTGGGGCGCTCGTCTCGGCCGGCGGCGGATCGATGGCCACGGCCACCGCCGCGCTCGCCGCCGAGTCGGTGACCGCACTCGCGGTCGGCCTGCTCGTGGTCCAGCTGCATCACACCGACCGCCGGTCGGCGCGGGCCGCCGAGGCGCACCGGCGGCCGGCGGGGGACATGGGGCTACCCAACCCCCAACCCGGCGAGGGGGTCCCGGCCCGGGTGTGAGGAGTTCCTCTGCCGGACGAGTCCCTGCCCACCCCGCGCGGAGAGGCCACCGCTGATGCCAGCCCAGACCCGTCCGAACGCGGACGGCGGTGAGCCCGGGTCTCCCGGGTCGTCGGGGTCTCCCGGGTCGTCGGGGTCGGTGCGTTCGCCGCTCGCCGTCACTCGCCGCCGCCTGCTTGCGACGGCCGTGGGCCTCGGCGCGACATCCGCCGGTGCCCTCGTCGCCGCGCGCCTGCTCTCCTCGTCCTCGGGCCCGACATCCTCCGGTGACCTGCCGCTGAGCCGACCCTCGGCACCGGTCGGCGGGGTCACCGTGGGGCCGTCGATGCCGGCCGGGGCGGTGGCGGGCCTGCCCAGGAACCTGCTGACTATTTACGGCGCACCCGGCACCTTCGGAAACCTCGACGACCGGTCGGCCATCGAGATTGCCGGGGTGCCGGGCTGGGGCTTCGGCCCCGGTC
>NZ_CDWWXB010000131.1:0-9023 GCF_977971855.1 Frankia sp. CoWAU3
TCACTGACCTCGGATCTCCAACAGATCTACCACGGCCTGGCCGCCGCCCGAACCGGCCAGGCCGCCCCCACCGAGGGAACCGGCGGCAGCCCGACCGACACCGCCCCGGGCGGCCCACAGCCACCACCTGGCGGCGGCACCCCCGGCGGCGACGACGTGGTAGAAGCCGAGTTCGACCGGGGCTGACCCATGCCAACCGAGACCGACCCATGCCAACCGAGACCGACCCATGCCAACCGAGACCGAACCATGCCAACCGAGACCGACCCATGATGGCGAACGACATGCCGCGCGAACAGCGCCCAGACCGGACCGGCCACGGCGCCGACCAGACCACCGACCAGACCGTGGACCGGAGTAGCGGAGAGGCCACCGCCCGCGCCGGCCCCGTCGGCGCGGACGATCTCCCGACCGAGACTGTCCTGGACAGTGTGGCGCTCGCCACGCAGGTGGACAAGCTGACCGACCGGTGGCGGCGGGCCGCCGCCGACCTGGACAACCTGCGTAAACGGACCCTCCGGGAGCTGGAGCGGGATCGGGCGGCCGAACGGGCCCACGCGGCGGCCGCCTGGCTGCCGGTCCTCGACCATCTCGACCTCACGCTCACCCACGCCGACGCCGACCCCACCTCGCTCGTGGCGGGTGTCCGGACGGTCCGGGACCAGGCCGTGGACGTGCTGGCCCGGCTCGGCTACCCGCGCCACGACGAGGTCGGGGTGCCGTTCGATCCGACCCGGCACGAGGCGCTGGCCGCCGTCGAGGAACCGAACGTCCCAGCCGGCACGGTGGTGGCCGTGATCCGCCCCGGCTACGGCGACACCGGACGGCAGCTACGCCCCGCCGGAGTCGCCGTCAGCCGCCCTCCGGGCGAACCGCCCGGCGAACCACCGGGCGAACCATCCAGCAAACCCAGCGAACCGCCCGGCGGCGCCCGGCAACCAGGCGAGATCGGCCCGGACCCGGGCGGCGCCGGCGGGCCCGCGGAGTGACCGGCCGTGGCCCAGGACTACTACCAGCTTCTCGGTGTCGGCCGGGGCGCGAGCGCCGAGGAGATCCAGCAGGCCTACCGCCGCCTCGCCCGCCGTTACCACCCCGACGTCAACCGCGGCCCGGAGGCGGAGGAGCGGTTCAAGGAGATCGGTGAGGCGTACCGCGTGCTGTCCGACCCGAAGACGCGGGCGCGCTACGACCGGTTCGGCGCGGACTTCCGGCGCATCCCCGAGGACTACGACGAACGGGTGACCGCCGGGCCGGGCTTCGGCCAGGCCCGCCGGGGCTGGAGCCGCACCGGCCGGGTCCAGGCCGAACCGAGCTTCGGCGGCGCCGACTTCGCCGATGGCACCGACTTCGCAGACTTCGCCGAGAGGGGTTTCGGACGCGCCGGCCTCGGTGGCGCGGGCCTCGGCGGGAGCATCTTCGGTGACCTGTTCGATGATCTGTTCGGGGCCCACGGCGCGACCGGGCCGATCCCCGGCGCCGACCAGGAAGCCGAGCTCGAGCTGACCGTCGAGGAGGCCTACCGGGGCGGGCGGCGTCAGATCACCCTCGCCGGCCCCGGCGGGAGCCCACGCAGCTACCAGGTCACCATCCCGCGGGGGGTGGTCGAAGGCCAGCGCATCCGGCTGGCCGGCCAAGGCGGCCGCGGCAGCAGGCACGGCCAGCCCGGCGACCTCTACCTACACGTGAAGATCGCGCCGCATCCGTATTACCGGCTGTCCGGACGAGACATCAACGTCCCGCTGCCGGTCACCCCCTGGGAGGCCGCCCTGGGCGCCCGGGTCCCGGTCACCACCCCCGGCGGCGAGATCAAGGTGCGCGTCCCGGCAGGATCGTCCAGCGGCCGGCGGCTGCGCCTACGCGGCGCCGGCCTACCCAACCCCACCGGCCCGCCCGGCGACCTGCACGCCGAGGTGCGCGTGGCGGTGCCGCCGGCCCTGACCGCCCGGGAACGCGCGCTGTTCGAGCAGCTGGCCGCCGTCTCGGCCTTCGACCCGAGAACGTGAACTCGCCCGACACCGCGTGCCCCGAGGTACGGGGGTGCCCCGAGGTTATGTCCCGTCATCCCGGGAAGGTACCGTCACGTGGACGCCAAGCCGAACACCATTTGCCCAACCTGCCATGGTCGATGCCGCACGGTGTCTCATGTGGCGGGCTTCCGGGCCGGTCAGGTCCGGACCGTGCTGGTGATCGACCCCTGCCGCTGCTGCCACGACCGCGGTTACCTGGTCGGTTTCACCGCACCGGTGTGACCGGCGGCCAGGCCAACGGCGGCCTGAGCGGCGAGTGCCTCGTCGAGGAGACGATCGGCCGCGGTGTGGGGGTCGAGTCCGCCGGCGACGACCTCGTCGGCGAGCTGGTCGATCGCGGCTCCGGGCCGCAGGTCCCCGATCCGCTCCCGCAGCCGGGCGAAGGCGATCCGCGAGATCTCGTCGACCGCGCGCCGACGCCGTCGGCGCTGCAGCTGCCCCGTGCGCAGCAGCCAGTCCCGATGGGCCTCGATCGATTCGACGAGCTCGGCCACCCCCTGCCCGGTGGCGGCGACCGTCCGCACGACCTGCGGACGCCGGTCGTCCTCCCCGCGGCCGGCACCGCCCATCCGGAGCATGGCGGTGAGCTCGTTGACCGTCCGGTCCGCACCCGGCCGGTCGGCCTTGTTGACCACCAGCACGTCGGCGATCTCCAGAACGCCCGCCTTGGCGGCCTGGACGCCGTCCCCCATCCCTGGGGCGACCAGGACGAGCGTGGTGTCCGCCAGGGCGGCGATGTCCACCTCGGCCTGTCCCACCCCGACGGTCTCGATCAGGACGACGTCGAACCCGACGGCGTCGAGAACCCGCAGGGCCTGGGGCGTGGCGGTCGACAGGCCGCCGAGACTTCCGCGCGTCGCCAGCGAGCGGATGAAGACGCCCGGATCGGTGGCGTGCTCGACCATCCGGATCCGGTCGCCGAGCAGCGCGCCGCCGGTGAACGGGGACGAGGGGTCGACGGCCAGCACGCCGACCCGCCGGCCCGCCGCCCGATAGGCGCCCACCAGCGCGGAGGTGGAGGTGGACTTGCCGACCCCCGGCGCCCCGGTGAGGCCGATCACCTGCGCGCCCCCGGTGCGAGGCATCAGCAGCTGCTCGGTTCGCTGCAGGTACGGCGAACCGTCCTCGACCATGGAGATGAGCCTCGCCACCGCACGGCGGTTGCCCGCGACGGCGGCGGTGACGAGTTCGGTCACCGACTCGATCGACGAGCCCACCCGGGTACCATCCCCAACCGTCACGGCCACCTCACTGATCGAGCTCACCAATCGAGCTCGGTGATCGAACTCACTGATCGAGCTCACTGATCGAGCTTGTTGGCGGCCCGTACGACGTCGAGGATGCCCCGGATGATGGCGGTGAGCTCATAGTCCTTGGGCGTGAACACCGCGGCCACCCCGAGTCGGGCGAGCTCGTCCGCGTCCGCCGCGGGGATGATGCCGCCCACGATGACGGGGATCTCACCCGCCCCGGCCGCCCCCAGCCCCGTCAGCACCTGGGGCACCAGGTCGAGATGGGAACCGGAGAGCACCGACAGCCCGACGACGTGCACGTCCTCCTCGACGGCCCCGGCCACGATCTGCGCCGGCGTCAGCCGGATCCCCTGGTAGACAACCTCGAAACCGGCGTCACGGGCCCGCAGCGCGATCTGCTCGGCGCCGTTGGAATGCCCGTCGAGACCGGGCTTACCGACCAGCATCTTCACCGGACGGCCCAGCTCGGACCCCGTGCGCGCCACCCGGGCCCGCAGCTCGTCGAGGGCGGCCCCGCCACCACCGGCGACGGTGGCCTCGCCGACCCCCGTCGGTGCCCGGTACTCCCCGAACACCTCCCGCAGCGTGTCCCCCCACTCCCCCGTCGTGACCCCGGCCCGGGCGCAGGCCAGCGTGGCGGGAACCAGGTTCGCGTCCGTCCCGGCCGCCGTCCGCAGGCCGAGCAGCACCTCCGTCACCGCCCGGTCGTCGCGGGCGGCCCGCCAGGCCGCCAGCTCCGCGCGGGTCGCCTCCTCCAGCGCCGGATCAACCGTCTGGATCGCGGCGGAAAGATCGGCGAGCAGCGGATTCGGCTCGGTCTCGGTGAACCGGTTCACCCCGACGACAACATCCTCACCGCTCTCGATGCGAGCCCGCCGCGCCGCCTGGGACGTCACCAGCTGCGACTTCATATAGCCGCTCTCGACCGCGGCGACGGCGCCCCCCATCTCCTGAACCTGGTCGATCTCCGCCCTGGCCGCGGCCACGAGCTGATCGACCCGCTTCTCCACCACGACCGAACCGGCGAACAGATCGTCATACTCCAGCAGATCGGTCTCATGAGCGAGGATCTGCTGAATGCGCAGCGACCACTGCTGGTCCCACGGCCGGGGCAGGCCCAGCGCCTCGTTCCAGGCCGGCAGCTGCAACGCCCGACACCGCGCGTCCTTCGACAGGGTTACCCCCAGCGCCTCCAGCACAATTCGGATGATGTTGTTCTCCGGCTGGGCCTCGGTCAGCCCCAGCGAGTTGACCTGCACCCCGTACCGGAACCGGCGCTGCGCCGGCTCCCGAACCCCGTACCGGGAGGTCAGCAGCTCATCCCACAACACCGTGAACGCCCGCATCTTGCACATCTCCTCCACGAAACGCTCTCCGGCGTTGACGAAGAAGGAGATCCGACCACACACCTCACCCATCCACTCCGAATCCGCCCGCTCCAGCTCCCCGCGGTCCGCGCCAGCCCGGACCGCGCCAGCCCGGCCCACCGGGATCCCCCGCGCGGCGGCCACGGCATCGAGCACCGCGATCGCCGTGCACATCGAATAGGCCAGTTCCTGAACCGGCGTGGCCCCGGCCTCCTGCAGGTGATAACTGCAGATGTTGATCGGGTTCCAGCGGGGCAACTCGGCCACCGTGTAGGCGATCAGGTCGGTGATCAGGCGCAGCGACGGACCCGGCGGGAAGACATAGGTCCCCCGCGACAGATACTCCTTGATGATGTCGTTCTGGGTCGTCCCGGCCAGCTCCGCCGGATCGGCCCCCTGCTCCTCCGCGACCACCTGGTACAACGCCAGCAGCCACATCGCGGTGGCGTTGATCGTCATCGACGTGTTCATCCGCGCCAGCGGAATCCCGTCGAACAACCGCCGCATGTCACCGAGATGCGCGATCGGCACCCCTACCCTGCCCACCTCGCCACGGGCAAGGGCGTGATCGGGGTCATAGCCCGTCTGCGTGGGCAGATCGAACGCCACCGACAACCCGGTCTGCCCCTTGGCCAGATTGCGCCGATACAGCGCGTTACTCTCGGCCGGGCTCGAATGCCCGGCATAGGTGCGGATGATCCACGGACGGTCCCGCTTCGGCTCCGCCCGGCCCGCGCCCGCCATCTCAGCCTTCCGTCCGGGGTTCCGGCCGGCCAGGCTGCTCGCCGCCGCGTGCCTCGCCGTAGGCCCGCTTGGGCACCATGACCTTGCGGCGGTAGATGCAGACGAGGACGCCGTCCTGGTTGTAACCGCGGGTTTCGACGGTGACGATCCCGCGGTCGTCCTTGCTCTTCGACTCGACCTTGTCCAGGACGGTGGACTCGCCGTAGATCGTGTCACCGTGGAACACCGGCTTCACGTGCCGTAGCGACTCGACTTCCAGGTTGGCGATCGCCTTCCCGGATACGTCGGCCACCGACATTCCCAGCAGCAGGGAGTAAACGTAGTTCCCGACGACGACGTTCCGTTTGAACTGAGTGTTCTCCTCGGCGAAATGAGAGTCCAGGTGCAGCGGATGATGGTTCATCGTGAGCAGGCAGAAGAGATGGTCGTCGTACTCGGTGACCGTCTTGCCCGGCCAGTGCTTGTAAACCGCACCGACCTCGAACTCCTCGAAGTAACGCCCGAACTGCATTTGGAACTCCCTCACCTGATCACAATATACTCAACTCGTCAGAGACGCACCGGCCCCTCAGCCCGGAAGCTGGTACTCCTTCAGCAATGCCCGGCTGATGATGCGCTTCTGTACCTCGGAGGTCCCCTCTCCGATGAGCATGAAGGGGGCCTCCCGGTACAGGCGCTCGATCTCGTACTCCTTGGAGTAGCCGTAGCCGCCGTGGATCCGGAAGGCCTCGGTCGTCACCTCGTGGCAGTACTCGCTGGCAAGGTACTTGGCCATCCCGGCCTCGACGTCGTTGCGCTGCCCGTCGTCCTTCCTGCGGGCGGCGCTGACCATCATCAGATGCCCGGCCTCCACCTTGGTCGCCATCTCGGCGAGCTTGAACGCGATGGCCTGATGCTCCGCGATGGGCCGGCCGAACGTCCGCCGCTGCTGAGCGTAGGCGATACCCAGCTCAAACGCCCGGATCATGATCCCGCAGGCCCGCGCGGCGACGTTGACCCGGCCGACCTCCACGCCGTCCATCATCTGGTAGAAGCCCTGGCCCCGGCCGGCCTCGCCGCCGAGGATCGCCGACGCGGGCACCCGATGGTCGGCCAGCACCATCTCGGTGGTCTCGACCCCCTTGTACCCGAGTTTCTCCAGCTTTCCCGGGATGGTGATCCCGCCGTGTGTCCGGAACCCAGGTTCCTTCTCCAGGAGAAACGTCGTCATGTTCCGGTAGACCGACTGGGCACCCTCGTCGGTCTTGACCAGGGTGGCGACGACGCCGGCGCGGGCGCCGTTCGTCAGCCACATCTTCTGGCCGTTGAGCACGTAGTCATCGCCGTCCCGGTCGGCCCGGGTGGTGATCGCGGAAACGTCGGAGCCACAGCCCGGTTCGCTCATCGAGAACGCCCCGCGGAGCTCGCCGGTGGCCATGACCGGGAGCAGCCGCCGTTTCTGCTCCTCCGAGCCGTGCTGGAGGATCAGGTAGGCGACGATGAAGTGGGTGTTGATGACCCCGGAGACACTCATCCAGCCGCGGGCGATCTCCTCCACGACGAGCGCGTAGGTCAGCAGGGACTCGCCGAGCCCGCCGTACTCCTCCGGGATGGTGATGCCGAACAGGCCCATCTCCTTCATTGCCTCGATGATGTCCTCGGGATACTCATCCCGATGTTCGAGGTCGTTCGCATGGGGAAGAATCTCCTTGTCGACGAAGGTCCGTACCGCCGCAAGGATGTCCCGCTGCACTTCGGTCAGACCGTCGGTCTGCGCGATCCTGCCCATGTTCCGCTCCTGTCGCTGCCCCCGATGCCTGAGGGGAGAGCAGAAACGCACTCAGGCAGCGGGATGGTTTCATCATGGCCACGCGCCGGGTGCCGGCGCGTCGATCCGCCCCGACTCGGACGGATTCAGCCGACCGGTGGTTCGAACTTCACCGTACGCTGCATCCCCGCGGCGCGGCCCTTGCCCGCGACGACCTCGGCCATCTTCCGGCTCGCCTCGTCGATCATCTCGTCGCCGAGCATCACCGCACCGGTCAGACCGCCCGCGGCCGAGGTGTGCCAGGCATAGGCCTCCAGGATCAGCTCGGCATGGTCGTAGTCGGCCTGCCGGGGCGCGTAGATCTCGTTGGCCGCCTCGATCTGGCCCGGGTGCAGCACCCACTTGCCGTCGAACCCGAGTGCCGCGGACCTGCCCGCCACCGCCCGGAATCCGTCCACATCACGGATCTGCAGAAACGGCCCGTCGATCGCCTGCACCCCGCGGGCGCGCGCGGCCTCGAGAATCTTGAACAGCACGTAGTGAAATGGGTCACCCGAATAGTCCGGACTGAGTGCTCCCACCACCAGCGACGGCATGTTCACCGACGCCATGAAATCCGCCGGGCCGAAGATGATCGTCTCGATCCGCGGGCTCGCGAACGCGATCTCCTTGACGTTCGACAGCCCCAGCGCATTCTCGATCTGCGCCTCGATCCCGATCCGGCCCACCTCGAACCCCATGACCTTCTCGATCTGGGTGAGCAGCAGGTCCAGCCACGCCACCTGCTCCGCCGACTGCACCTTCGGCAGCATCACGCAGTCCAGGTTCGCCCCCGCACCCTCCACCACCTCGATCACGTCGCGGTAGGTCCAGCGCGTGGTCAGGTCATTGACCCGCACCACCCGGGTCTTCCCCGCCCAGGCGCCCTCGTTCAGCGCCGCGACCACGTTCGCCCGCGCCGACTCCTTCGCGCCAGGAGCGACCGAGTCCTCCAGGTCACAGAACACCTGATCGGCCGGCAACCCCTGGGCCTTGCCCAGCATCTTCGGCGACGAGCCGGGAACGGCCAGACACGACCGGCGCGAACGCAGCGACACCACTACCCCACATCTCTCACAGGCCGGATTTCGATGAACGGACGAACACCCGGCAGACAGGGACATCGGCGCGGAACCGAGGCTTCGTCCTCCGTCCGCGCGACCCCCGCACCCCCATACCAAGGGTCTCCACCTGTCGCAACCGCCCGATCACAGGAATCGCCCGGTAGTCCGATATTAGCCCATCCGATAATCTTGAATTGTGCATCTAGGTTTTATCACAGTCCCCCGCACCGGGCATCCGATTCATGCTCACTATACGCACCATATTCGTCACTCTACGTAGAGTACCGGTAAGGTACCGGATCGGTCGGCGCGGTGCCTCGGGTGCCGTCCACGGGACGGATCCGCTCCGGTCGGATCAGTCGACCTGGCGCTCGTGGCCCTCCCAGTACGGGGCGCGCAGCTTGAACTTCTGCAGCTTGCCGGTGGCGGTGCGGGCAAGCTGGTCGCGGAACTCCACCGAGGTGGGCGCCTTGTAGGAGGCGAGCCGCTCCTTGCAGTGCTTGATCAAATCCGCCTCGGTCGCCGTCCGGCCCTCGGCGAGCACGACCAGCGCCTTGATCGTCTCACCCCACTTCTCGTCGGGCACGCCGATCACCGCGACCTCGGCCACCGCCGGGTGGCTGAACAGGCAGTCCTCGACCTGGATCGACGAGACGTTCTCACCGCCGGTAATGATCACGTCCTTCTTGCGGTCACTGATTGTCAGGTAGCCCTCGTCGTCGATCACGCCGCCGTCACCGGTGTGGAACCAGCCGCCCGCCAGGGCCCCGGCCGACTCCTGC
>NZ_CDWWXB010000131.1:9144-9734 GCF_977971855.1 Frankia sp. CoWAU3
GCACCTCACCGGAGTCTGAGAGCTTGAGCGTGACACCCAGAGCGGGCGCACCCGCACGGACAAGCTTGCCCGCGCGATCCTCGGGCGGCAGGTCGTCCCACTCCACGCGGGAACGGTTGATCGTGAGCAGCGGCGAGGTCTCGGTGAGGCCGTAAATCTGGATGAACTCCCAGCCGAGCTCCTCCTCGACCCGTTGGATCGTCTTGGTGGGCGGCGGAGCACCCGCGCAGATGACCCGCACGCGGTCGCGGCCGGGGACCTCGCCGTCCCAGTCCCGGACGGCGTCGAGCACGGCGTTGACCACAGCCGGCGCGGCGCACATCACGGTGACGCCGTGCTGCTCCACCCGGCGCAGGATCTCCGGGCCGTCGATCTTGCGCAGCACCACCTGCTGGACGCCGAGACCGGTCATGCCGAACGGCATGCCCCAGCCATTGGCGTGGAACATCGGCAGCGTGTGCAGGTAGACGTCGCGATCGGTGACACCGGCGTGCAGCGCGAAGGTGACCGCGTTGACCCAGATGTTGCGGTGGGTGATCTGCACGCCCTTGGCTTGTCGTTTAACCTTCGGGTGTCACTCTGTGTGATAG
>NZ_CDWWXB010000132.1:0-5138 GCF_977971855.1 Frankia sp. CoWAU3
TGGCGCAGGCCGTGGACAGCGGCGAAGGGCGCACCGGGGGCGAGGGGACGGGTACGGGTGGCGGCAGCGATGCCCTCGCGGATGCCCTGACGCACGGCCCGTACGACACCGCCCGCGGTCACGTGGCGGTCGGCGAGATCGGCGGCGAACGCTCCGTCCTGGCCAACCGGGAGAAACTGGTTACGCAGATCACGCGCACCCAGCCGGAACGGGATCGCCGTGGCAGCGCCCGTCATGGCGGCGACGGGCAGATCGGGGCGGGTGTACACCCGGTAGCCGGCGAGGAGGGTGGTCTCGCTGCCGTCCATCGCGCGGATCGCCGCCGCGACCTGTGCCGGCAGCTCCATCTCACGCACCAGGGCGAGCTGGGAGTCCAGGACCACGCCGGCCGCGCCGCCGGCCACCGCGGCGGCCGCGGTGGCCGGACCGATCCCGCCAGCGGCAAACACGGGCAGCGGCGCGCCCTCGGTGGTGACGAACGCCTGCGCGAGCAGATGTTGCAGGAGGGTGAAGGTGGTGAGGTCGCCCACAGGCCCCCCGGACTCGTTACCTCGCGCGATCAGCCCCTCGACCCCCGCAGCCACCGCGTCGCGCGCCTGCGCAACCGAGGTGACCTCCGCCCAGACCCGGCGCCGCGCCTCTCCACGCGGCCCGCTCGTCCGCCACCGGCTCGTCAGCGCGCCGATGTCCCAGCGGCTCCCCGGGCCCGGCCCGGCATCCGCCCACGCGACGGGGCCGGATCGGGGATCCGGGCCGGATCGGGCGACGAGTACGACAGTCCCGACGCTCGCGGGCAGCTCGTCGGGACCGAGGGGGCAGCCGGGGGCGGCCCGCACCCCGAACCGGCCCGGCGCCCACCGCGCGGCGTCCCGCAGCGCATCACGCGCCGGTCCGGCCAGCAGCCCGAGATCCAGCACCCCGAGCCCTCCGGCCCGCTGCACCGCGGCGACCAGGGACGCGGACGGTTCGGCGAACGGCGTGATCACCACGACCAGCTCGCGGGCGTCGAGCGGATCGCGGTCGGCGGGGTTGGCCGGCGAGGCCACGGGTGACGCGCTGGGTGCAGTGGTCATCGGCTGGTCCTCCCGACCGGTCCCCGCCTGAGGCAGGGCGCTGAGGGGGCAGAGGCTGAGGGGGCTGTGCTGGTCCGCATGGGCGGGCAATCGCTGGTCCGCGTGGGCGGGCACCGCAAGGGCAGGCGGGCAGCCGGCAGACCCGTGGCCGGCGGCGCGCCCGCTGCCGCACGATCGCCGCGGCGGCGCATCGAGGCCATGGAACTCACCCACCGAACCAGCATGATCGACTTGTTTCGGACGACAGGACCGCCCGCACCATCCAGACCTCCTGGTCAGTGCCGTCGGGACGGCAGACATCCGGGAAGCCGCATCCGCCCTGAGTATGCGAAAAACGAACCAACCCCCAACAGGCTGTCGCGGAACTGGTGTCCCCCGGTCCCACGGCGGCCGCATCCGATTAGCCGACACAGGATTGCCAACGTGCGCGGAATACTAGCCGGCTCGGTTGGGATCATTGCGCGGCGCCGGACCACAGCGGTGATCGTGGGCCCATCGGACCACTGGCGCGGTCGCCGTGACCAGGTTCGGACGGCATCCAGTCGCCGGCTCGCCCACCGCCGGACATCGATGACGATGTCGCGGATCGGGATTACACAGAGCCCGCAGGGGTGTGCACCGGGCGACGTCATCAATCGCTGCGGCCATCGATGGAGGTTACGAATGAGTATCACGCAGGTCGCTATCCCGGTCGCCGGTCGCGGCGGTTTCTCTTCAGTATCGATCATCCAATGCGGCGATGAACAGATGTGGCTACTTTCCGGCAACACACACCCGCACGCGCAGGGCCTGGAGAAATCGGATGCGAGGACGACGCCCCGGGAGGTATGGAACCACGGGCGGACACCGTCCTGAAAATCGATCGTGGTCGCCGCCGGCCGGGTCAGGCGCTGACGGACGGGGACTGACTCCTTCAGACCCCATGCGGACCAGAAGGGACATCGGCCAACCTAGTCACAGCGCGCCATCGATCGCAAGCTTATCCGATCAACTTTCCGGCAACGACCTCAATAGGGATGCCAATGGCAACATTTCAGCCACAATAAGCGACAGTCGTCGCGGGGCGTGCAGGACATGACCCTCGGGACCGGTCAGGCGAGGCCAGATCGATCGATTACCACGGACCGGCTTTGTCACCCGGGTGGGATCATCGGCACGCGGCCGTCGGCACCGGGAACGGACACCCAGGGTGTCCGTTCCCGCCACTGCTCGATCATCGGGACCGGGCTCTCGCCTCATCCCTTCGCGCCGAAATGCCGGCGGCCCCGACGAAGAGGTCGATCATGATCGCCGTCATCGGAGGACCAGGTGCCGGCGACCGCGTCCCGCGCGGTGGCGCACCGGGGTTCGCGGCTCGAATCCGAGGTCGTAGATCATCGGAACCGCCGCGGATCCCACGGATCCCGCCGATCGAACATCCACGGCAGCGGCCTCATGACCTTATGACGTCACAGTTTCAGGGCCGCTTCAGGGCCGCGGGTTGCCGGGGGCCGCGAACGCGCTCGTCTCCCGCTGCCACGCGATCGCCAGCTGGGTCCGGTTCGTGCACCCCGTCGCCACGAGCGCATGGGTGAGATGGTGCTTGACCGTGTCGATGCTGATGCACAGCGCCTCGGCGACCTGGCGATTGGAACGGCCTTCGGCGACGAGACGGACGACGTCGCGCTCGCGCGCCGACAGCTTGCCCGCGACCGACGGGCCCGGGTCCGCCCGGATGTAGAAACGCAGGAGGTTACCGAGATGCCGCCCGAGAACTGCCCCGACGGCGCGGTCCCGCGGTCCGAACGCGCCCGGCCGAGAATCCAGCAGGGACACCACGGCGCCCACGTTCGACGGACCGAACAGGCGGATGAGCAGCTTCGCGTGGATGCCGTGTGCCCGCAGAAACCGCTCCAGGCGCATCCGCACCTCCGGGCGTTCCGGGACGCCGAGATCGTCAAGGGTGGCGAGCCCCCGCTCGCGGACCGAACGCAGGCTGTCCGGATTGCTGAGGGCCTCCAGCTCCCGGTAACGCTCCAGGTAGGAGCCCGCGAGTCGAAGCGCCAGTCCGCGACCGGTGGGCCGGGCGTCCTGGAAGGCGGTCTCGAGCGAGGAGCCCAGGAAGAAGGCGGAATGCCGGTAACCGAGATGCCGGGCCATGCCGTCCAGGGCGAGCTCGCGGAAGGATGCCAGCGACGACGCCCGCTCGCAGTCCTCCACCACGCGCAGGATGCCGCGCAGCTCGGCCGCGCCGAGAGCCAGGTCCCGCGGCATCGGCGCGGTACGCGCCACCGGAGCGGACCGGACGGGCGGGACCGCGCGGCCGGTGGCGCTCGGCGCGTCGCCGCGGCCCATCGGCGAGCCGCCCATCGGCACGCTGCTCCCCGGCGGGCCGGAGCGCTGGTGCAGCGGTCGCCCCGCACCGGCGCCGGTGGCGGCGGAATGCCGGGTGGCCGGCGAGCGGTGCGGCGGGGTCAGCGGTGCGGGTGAGCTCGCGGAGACACGCCTCGCGACCCGGCCCGCCGCAGCGGCCTCGGCGGATGTGTCGACGGTCACGCCAATTCGCGGCCGATGTAGTGCGTCCTCACCGATAACATCATGCGGGCGGGAAACTCGGTCGGTCACACGTGCCTCCGGGGGGGTCAGAACTCAGAACCGACGCCAGGCCTCGTCCGCTAGGGACGATGCCGCCAGGTTGATTTCCGGCGAAGTTGGACAGGTTCGGCAAGCGTAGGGCCCACCTCCCTCGCTACGCCAGTAGTCGCCCACGCCCCCCGATCACACTCACCCCGCATCTTCGGCTCAGCCGGGGAAAACGCGACCTTAACGCACGTAAACGTTTGGGATGGCGGCGTCCGGCGGCCCCCGGCAGTGGCTCGAGGTGATTTTTCCCTCCCGCTGGCACCGCCCGTCGGGGCTACCTCACAAGTACGAGATTGGCTCCCCGGCTTCGATCGCGGCCGCGAAAGAAGCCGGAAAACGTCCTCCGGCGCGGGTGAGCCCCGGATCCCGACCGACATCGACAGCATGAACATTGGTCACGCAGGGTATCCACAGCGGCAGTGCACGGTTTCGCCAGCGGTCCGCGGCCCGCCTCCGGAGGGGTTGAGTTCTCCGCTCCCCGCACGGACCACCCATCCCATGGTGCCGCTCCACGACGACGACACATCGAGCGCGGACACCATCGAGCGCGGCCGGGGCGCGATGTGGCCATGCACCGATCATCGACCGGTCGAAGCCACAGCAGGAGACCAAAGCCACGGTAGGAGAGAGGCGGAGGTACGAAGGCGATGACCTTGGGGCGGTCGGTCTTCCTGGTCGTGGTGGGTGCCATCCTGCGCTACGCGCTCACCTGGCACACCACCGGAGTGGATCTCCAGGTTCTGGGCCTGATCCTGATGATCACGGGGATCGTGACATCGATGATCTGCCTGCTCCGCGCCTTCCTGCCGGCACCGGCACGGGCCACCGCACGTACCCGCGGAGCGGGGCGGACACCGATCGGGCCTGGTCCCGGACCGATCGGGCGGCGCATCGAACGAACGGCGGCGTTCGGCACATACCGGTACGGCCCACCGCAGCCCGGGTCCAACAGGATCCAGAGGGATGCCGGCTACCTCGATGCCGGTCACGCGGGCCCCGGTTACACGGAGAGCGACCGCACCGATGCCGGCTATGCGGACGCAGTGGACGACGGACCCGGCTCGGGGGGAGGGTACCCACCCCCGTGCCCGCCGCGATTCACTGAATCACCGTCATCCTGATCGCGGCGCCCCGACCACCGGGCCGTTGACCTCCCACCTAAAATTTATTTTTACGATAAATGGTATGACTATTTACAATAGACGCAATTCGCGCGCGCGATGTACAGCGTCGCGACGCCGTGGCACGTCGAGCTTGCGGTAGATGCTCTTCAGGTGCGTCTTCACCGTGTTCACGGAGACGAAGAGCTCGGCGGCGATCTCGGCGGTCGTCAACATCGTCGGCAGATAGCTGAGGACCGCGAGTTCCCGGTCGCTGAGCCGGCCGCCCGCCCCGGGTCCCCGCCCGTCCCTGGAACCGGGTGAGCGCTCACGCGCCCCCGGC
>NZ_CDWWXB010000132.1:5271-9652 GCF_977971855.1 Frankia sp. CoWAU3
GCCCCGGGTCCCCGCCCGTCCCTGGAACCGGGTGAGCGCTCACGCGCCCCCGGCTGCCCTGGGGAGATCGGACTTGTTCCCGTCCCAAGGCCGTAGCCCGCCGGACCGGAGGGGCCGGAGGGGCCGCGCGGGACGTCGGCCCCCTGCCTGTCACGGTCAGGCGGCGCCGAGCGCGCCGCGGGGGTCATGAGGGCCGGACGTGCCATTCGCCCGCTCATGACGGATCGACGTGGGGTGGCCGGCCACGCGGGCGCGGGCACCGCCACCTCTCCGCTCGGCGTCCCCCCGCTCGGCACCTCCAGGCCGGCCGCCCCCACGGGCGGCACCCCCGCCCCGGATACGGCCATGACCGGTCCGCCGTCGGTCGGCGTCCGCGGGTTCACCGCGGCGGCGGACTCCGTCGTGGCCATGGCCCGCAGAGTCGACACGAAGAACGGATGTGCGGCGGAGAGGCCGGGATGGGCATCCAAGATCGCCAACGGTTCGCCGCCGAATTCGAGGAACGGGCCAGCGAGTCCCTCGTCCTCGGCGAGCGCGAGGGCACGCGCCAGCAGGTCGGTGGCCCGCGCATGGTCATCACGCCGCGCGGCCGCCACCGCTGCCACCACACATGCCGACACCACCGAACTGCCTCCGCCACCGTCCGCCCGCAGCAGAGCCGCCACCGCGTGCTCCGCTCCCTCTAGATCAGCGCACGCGAGGTTCGCCCGGGCCGCCGCGAGCGCGAGAGCATGGTCCGGCCGGCGGGTGTCAGCCAGCTGTCCCAGCAGCTGCCGGGCAGCCTGGGCGTTCCCGACGGCGATCAGCAGATCGGTCTCGGCGGCGCGCCACAGCGACAGACACAGCGGCGGTCCGGCCGGTCGTCCTCGCGACGCCAGGAGACGGCGGGCAGCCCGCACATCGTCCGCCTCCCCACGCCGGCATCGCGCCCTCGCCTCCAGTACGACGATCAGATCGAGCAGGTAGGGAGGATGCGCCGGGGTGAAGGCCATCCGCGCGAGGTCGAGATGGTGCGTGACGCGCACGTCGTCGACCCGGGCGGCCGCCACCATCGCATGGGCGAGATGCACCTCGACCAGGCCTGCCGGCATGTCGGTCCGACCATCCGAGGATGCGGGGACGACCGTGGGATCGACCGGGCTGGCAGTGATCACAGCGGCGGTGGCGACCGCCGCTGCCGCGCTGGACTCGGCCTGCCGCAACCGACCTCGTAGCACGTAGGCGAGAGCCATCGCCCCGGACGCCGATGCCTCGACCGTCCGCAGACCGGTATCCCGGGCCGCCGTCATCGCCTCCCGCAACGCCTCCAGCGCCAGGTCGGGACGGCCGAGCCAGAGCTCCGCCCGCCCGCGCGCACACCAGGCCACGGCCGCCGCGACCATGTCGGAACCATCCACGCCACCATCCACGCCACCACCGGTCGATCGCGCGACGATCCCGGCCGGGCGGTCCGGCGGGGCCCCACCGACGACGGAGCCGGGGCGGGCCACGTCTCCCCCGACGTGATCACGTCGAACACCGGCCGGCTCCCGTCCGGGACCTTCGGCGCCCCCGGCGGGGCCGGCGGGCAGGAACCGGGGATCTCCCGGCGGCCGCACGTCGGCGGGCGGTCGTGGCCGGCCCTTCCCCGCGGCCTCCGCCCGCCCCGTCACACCGGCAACCACCGGACCAACCGGCTGCGGCACGGCGCCCGGCCTGCCCGGGGAGCGTAGCAACCGGCGGGTGATGCTCAGCATCTCCTCGCACGCCCCGGCGAGCTCCGCCCGGCGCAGGTCGACGAGATCGGCCCGGACCGCGAGCGCGCGACGACGGGACACGACCGCCGCGGCGATGCTCCCCCGGGCCACCTGCAGGTATCTGGTGGCCGCCCCCACCTGTCCCCGGCCCAGCCGGCCCACGGCGGCGACCAGGGCGCACTCCGGCGACCACGAGGCCGGGGAGTCCGGCATCCCCGTCATGATCGGGCTGAACCCCGCGACGCCGCCATGCAGGGCGTCCACCATCTCGGGCCCATCGACGAGCAGACAGGCCGCGTACCACCAGTCCCCGGCATGCGCGGCGTGATGTACCGCGTCCGTCGTCCGACGGTGCGCGGCGAACCAGATCGCGGCTCGCAAGTGAAGCTCAGCGGTGTCCTCGTCGCCGTCCGCGGCCAACGCGGAACGCAGCACCGCGGCAAGCAGTCGGTGAAAGCGGAACCATCCGCCGTCGTGGTCGAGCTCGACCACGAAGCCGTCGGCACGCGCGAGTGCCGCCAGAACTTCCTTCCCGCTCACCCGTGCACCCACCGTGGGTGCCGGCGCGGCACGCGAGCCGGTAGCCGCCGCCAGGACGCCCGCGTCCATCCGCTCGGCCGCGACGGCGTCCGTCAGCGGCCCGGTCATGCGCTCCAGGACACTGGTCCGCAGGAGGAAGCGGCGTACCGGCGGCGGCTTACCGGCTAGCACCTCGGCCCGCAGGAAATCGGCGACCGCGGGATGGCCGGCCACGGCGCCGGAGAAACCAGCCGTGTCACCGAGGCCACCGGACGGGGATGCGACGGCCGCTTCCCACCGCCCGTCCGCCCCCGGCAGTGGTCGTCGTTCCCGTGCGGCGAGCGCCCCGGCCGCCAGCCGCAGCCCAGCCGCCCAGCCCTCGGTGACGTGCACGAGACCGCTCACCGTCGCGGGCGACGCCGTGATCTCCTGCCGGCCCGTAATCTCCTGCCGGCCCGTAATCTCCTGCCGGCCCGTGATCTCCTGCCGGCCCAGGAGCGCGGTGGCCTCCGCCCGGGTGAAGGCGAGATCTGTCGGGCCGATCTCGGTGATCCACCCGGCGGCCCGCAGCCGGTGCAGCGCCACGGGCACCGTCCGGCCCATCAGAATGATCCGGGCCCGATCCGCGGCCCCGTCGATCAGCAGTTCGAGGCCGTCGAGGTCCGAACGCCGGGTGATCAGATGCACGTCGTCGAGGATCAGTATGAAGGACGTCGGTAGGTCGGCGAGGATGTTGGCGAGCCATCGGTAACGCCGATCATAAAGATCGTCGGCCGCGGGACCGTACCGGCTCCCAAAGCCCTCACCGGCCGGGAGCAGACCGTGTCGTTCCAGCCCGTGCAGCAGCTGCGGCCACAGTGGGAGGCCCGGCCCCCCGCCGCGCGGGCCGGGGACGACCGCCGGATCGACCCGCACCCACACGATCGGCGTCTCCCCCCGCCGGGCCGCGGCCCAGGCCGCGACCAGCACCGTCTTGCCCGAGCCGGCCGGAGCCCGCACCACCGTGAGGGGCAGGACGGTGGCGGCGTCGAGTGCGTCGAGCAGCCGTGGTCGATCGACATGACCCGGCGGGGCCGGCGGGGGGACGAACCGGTTCAGGAGCAGCGGCAGGCTTTCGGGACCGTCCGCGGGATCCTCCTCCCCGGGACGGGGAGCGGCATCCTCCGGGCGGAGGGGCCGTCGACCCTCAAATGCGGCAGGACGGGACCGGACGGAACCGGACATCGGTGACTGTTCGTCGAGCATCCGCACCACCCCCAGCGACAAGCTCGCGTTAGGTAGTGGTACGCCTACTCAGACGACCGGGCAACCAGGCAACCGGGCAACCGGGCAACCGGTCCGCACCGCCCGCCGTCGAGGGACACCCCGCCCCGGGACCCGGCCCTCAGGCCGCGCAGTCCGAACAGACGACGTGACGGACGTCTGCGAGCTGGCTGCGGTGCTGCACCAGGAAGCATCGAGTGCAGGTGAACTCGTCGGCCTGCCGGGGAAGTACCCGCAGCGACAGTTCCTCGTCGCGCACCTCCGCATCCGGAAGGTCCAGCTCGGCCTCGAGGGCGTCCATGTCGTCCCCCAGGTCCGCCGCCGCACCGGCGCGCTGCGCCTTGAGCGTCTCCAGGCTCTGTTCCTGGAGCTCGTCCTCCTCGACATCCGTGCTTCGCCGAGCGTCGAAGTCACGAGCCATGCGTCTCCTTCCTTTCCCTGCCGTCGTTCACCCAATGGGTATGCCAACCCATCGGTCCTGGGTTCGACCGAGCGTGAGGAGCCATGAAACACGGCACCTCAGGACATCGGCTGGTTATAGTACGCAGTGACCCCAAAGATTGAGGTGACGCGATGCCCTGTATCCGCATTTCCGGGTGCCTCCACCACATCCAAGGGTCCCGGCCGGAACGCGGATCTCCAGAGCCGAGCGAAGGATACGGGGCGGAACCGTGTCAGGCCAGACAGCGCCTGGCTGGCGCGGTGTCACTCCCGCCACAGCCATGATCAAACATCACGACTCCGGTGGACCGTCCGCATCTCGATCGATGCGGCACCGTACACCACCTGGACGCCGCGCCGTCATCGGATGGTCGGAAAGGGCCACGCAAGCCTGGGGGCCGACCGGCTGGATCTAGCGGGAT
>NZ_CDWWXB010000133.1:0-3101 GCF_977971855.1 Frankia sp. CoWAU3
GATCCGATGAGGAGGACCCGACGAGAAAGATGAGGACGACGAGGAATCAGCCCTCGATCAGCCCTCGTCGCGGATGAACGCCTCTACCCTGTCCCGGGCCTCGTTGTCGCGGTACTGCTCCGGCGGGGACTTCATGAAATAGGAGGAGGCGGAGAGGACCGGGCCGCCGATGCCCCGGTCGAGTGCGATCTTGGCGCAGCGCACCGCGTCGATGACCACCCCGGCGCTGTTGGGGGAGTCCCATACCTCAAGCTTGTACTCGAGGTTCAGCGGCACATCGCCGAAGGCACGTCCCTCGAGGCGGACATAGGCCCACTTGCGGTCGTCCAGCCAGGCGACGTAGTCCGACGGCCCGATGTGCACGTTGTCCCTGCCGAGGTCGTGGGAGACCTGGGAGGTCACGGCCTGCGTCTTGGAGATCTTCTTGGACTCCAGCCGCTCGCGTTCCAACATGTTCTTGAAGTCCATGTTGCCGCCGACGTTGAGCTGCATGGTCCGATCCAGGATCACGCCGCGGTCCTCGAAGAGCTTCGCCAGAACCCGGTGGGTGATGGTCGCGCCGACCTGTGACTTGATGTCGTCGCCGACGATCGGCACGCCGGCCGCGCGGAACTTCTCCGCCCACTCGGGCACCCCGGCAATGAACACCGGCAGGCAGTTGATGAAGGCGACGCCGGCGTCGATGGCGCACTGGGCGTAGAACTTCGCGGCGTCCTCGGAGCCGACCGGCAGGTAGCAGACGAGTACGTCGGCACGGGTCTCCCGCAGGGTTGCGACGACGTCAACCGGCGGTTCGTCCGACTCCTCGATGGTCTCCCGGTAGTAGCGGCCGAGGCCGTCGAGGGTGTGGCCGCGGCCGACGGTGACCCCGAGCGGCGGGACATCCGCGATCTTGATGGTGTTGTTCTCGCTGGCGGCGATGGCCTCGGAGAGGTCGCGGCCGACCTTCTTCGCGTCCACGTCGAACGCGGCGACGAATGTCAGGTCCGAGACATGGTACTCGCCCAGCCGCACGTGCATCAGCCCGGGGATCTGGGCCGACGGGTCGGCATCGCGGTAGTACTCGATCCCCTGGACCAGCGAGGCAGCGCAGTTGCCTACGCCGACAATGGCGACACGTACCGAGCCCATGACGGTCTGCTCCTTAGCTGAGATCTTCGTGGAAGTGGGTCATATGGGGCACGCAGCTCCGCCGCGGCATTCCCGATCATGCTGGTCGGGAACAGGGACCCGCTACGGGATGACGTTCATCGGGTGGTCGGGACCTCGCCGTCGGGGTCCTGGCCGGCTGTCCGCGGGGCCCGCCTGCTCCGGCCACGCCTGTTCACGTTCACGTTCAGGTGTGCGTCGCCGTCGGCAGGTGAGCCGCCATCCCGTGCGCGCGGGTCGTCCTGGCGGTCCGCCTGCGCCGGAGGGCTTCCCGGCCCGCTGGGGCGGGCTGGTTCGACGACGGGTACCCCCGGCTGCACGGATCCTGTGGACGGGGCTGTGGACAAACCTGTGGATCCTGTGGACAGCTGTGGTCTCTGGGTGCCGGCGGGGGTGCCGGCGCGTTCGGTCTCGATCAGCTCGTTCAGCCAGCGGACCTCACGTTCGACCGATTCCAGGCCGTGGCGCTGCAACTCGAGTGTGTAGGAGTCGAAACGCTCGACGGTCCGGGTCAGGGCCGATCGAACCTTCTCCCGGCGCTCCTCGAGCCGCCCGCGGCGACCTTCGAGGATGCGGAGGCGGACAGCGGCGTCCGTCTTCGAGAAGAAGGCGAAGCGCACGCCGAACATCTCGTCTTCCCAGGACGACGGTCCGCCCTCGCCCAGCAGGTCCGCGAGCTTCTCCTTGCCCTCGCCCGTCAAGGTGTAGACGACCCGACTGCGCCCGCCGAGACGGCTCGCGGCGCCGACGTCGTCCGCGGTGACGTAGCCGGCGGACGCGAGACGACGCAGACAGGGATAGAGCGAGCCATAGCTGAACCGGTGGAACGCGCCGAGGAGCGCCGCGAGCCGTTTGCGCAGTTCATAGCCGTGCATAGGGCTCTCGGAGAGCAGGGCGAGGACCGCCAGCTCCAGCATGATCCACCCCTTCTCGACCGTGATGCCCCGTGATGTCCCGTGATGCGCCGCCGACCGTTCCGCGGGCCGTGGTGGTCGACCACCACGGCCCGCGGAACGGTCGGCTCGACATATCGGAGCGATACATTGAGGATAGACGTCGCGGGACGAGCACCGCAACCAGGAATGACCAGTCGGCGACCGGGAGATGACAGATAGGCGCCCTGCCGGTGCATCCCGACCCCGGCCGGACCATCGGCCCCGCGCGGCCAGATCCCGGTGCGGGCGGGCTCGCACTGTCATCCGGATCACGGTCGGGATGTGGAGCTGGGAGACCGGTTTGGCGTCTGTGCGGACCGTCTGTGCGGACCGTCTGTCTGGAAGCCGGCTCCGGCGTACCGTTGCTGGCATGCGTCCGCGGTCGGTCATCGACTACGCGCTCGCCCGCCGGGCGACGCTGGCGGATCTCTTCGCGGGCAGGATCTCGTCGTTGGATGTCTGCGCCGCGCATCCTTATCTGCTGCGGGCGGCCAGGTACCACGGTGAGCGGACCACGAAGCGATGCCCGGTCTGCCGAGGCGGCGATCCGCTCATCCATGTCACCTACGCCTACGGCGACGAGCTCGGGGAGAGCTCCGGGCGGGTTCGCACCACCAGGGAGCTCCCCGCGCTCGCGTCGAGGTACAGCGAGCTGCGGATCTATGTGGTGGAGGTGTGTCCGCCCTGCGGCTGGAACCACCTGGTCACTTCTTATGTGATCGGGACGGGGGAGCCGAAGGCGAAGAAGCAGATCCGGCGGCGGACCGCGGACCGCTGACGGCTGGTCGTCCCCGAGAGGCGCAAAGGACGCCCTGCGCGAGGGGGCGGAATTCGGCGTGAGACCCTGGTCTGCCATGTGGGTCTCATGGCAGGTCCTGGCGTCGCATCCACCATGGGCTGACCTCGTCACAGCCTCGCCGGGTGAATGCGGCGAGTGAGCGAACATCACGTAGTCGGCCCCGGTCCGATGGTGGACCGGTGGTCGCCGGGATCGTGCACGGTCCGGGCCGAGACGGG
>NZ_CDWWXB010000133.1:3282-8543 GCF_977971855.1 Frankia sp. CoWAU3
CCGGCCCGTCTCCTGCGGCGGTCCGGGTACCGGGGAGTCCCGCGGCGACGGATGGAGCGGTTGGTGAGCTCTCCCTACGATCAGGGCTCTAGTCGGGGTGGTCCTGCACCTGACCGAGCATGGCCTAACCCGGACGGCCAGTCCCGGGTAACCGCGGACCGGGTACCCCCGGACCGCGCCCGGCGGCCGGAGCAGGCCAGGCCAGGCCCGGCCCGGCCCGGCCAGGCCCAGGCAGGCCAGGCCCAGGGACGCCGGCTGGTGCCGCCGACGGGCCGGCCCACCGGCGGGAGAGGGGAACGCACCGTTCTCGTGCCGCCCGCGGCTCCCCCCGCCGCGGCGAGGACGAACACGCCGCCGGATGGTGGGACCGGTCGGGGTGCCGGTGCCGCCGTCGGGGGGTGGGTGCCGGACCATGGCATCGGGAAGTCCGACGCGCCCGGCCGTGAACCGTCCAGCGCTCGTCCCGGCATGCCCGTCGGCGAGGCGACCGGTCGTCGCCGAGGCGGCGGCGCGCCCTCCGGTCGGGCGGCCCCCACTCGGCGGGTTCCCGGCCGTGGGTTCTCCGATCGGACCGCCTCTGACCGCGGCGTCCCCGATCGTGGGCCGGACCAGCCGGCAGACCGGACAGCCGGCGAGGTCAACACCCTGTACGACACTGTCGACCAGGAGGCCCTACGACGGGTCGATGTCCGGGAACGCACCGTGGACGCCACCGTTTACCACAAGGTGATGCCGGAGCGGGACTCCCGGAATGGCCGTCGCAACGGTGTGTCGGACCGCGACCGCATGACCGAGGTGACGCCCGCTCAGCGGGTGGCCGGTCGGCGCGACCTCACCCGCGCCACCGAGCTGATGGCCGTCCGGAGCCGGGCACGGGAGGGAAGCGGATCGGCCGCTACCCGCCGGATGGCGGATCGGATCGAGCCCCGCCGGATCGAGCCCCGCCGGATCGAGCCCCGCCGGACCGGTCCAGGGCGGGCCGGGCCAGGCCGATCCTCCCGGGCGGAGATGGGTGTCCCGGGCGGGGCGGGAGGACCCGGGCGCCGCAACGGGAAGGCCCCCCGGCCGGGCCAGGGGCGACACGGCCCGATGTGGTGGCGACGGCGCCCGCGCTGGCTGCGCCGTCTGGTCTTCGCCAGCTTCTTCTCCGGTCTTCTCCTGTTCGCCGCCGGCATCGGCGTCATCTACGCGGCGACCCGGGTCCCGCTGCCTGCCGAGGTGAAGACGGACCAGACGTCGATCATCTTCTACGGACCGCCGGCCGGCTCGCACCAGGACAACGGTGAGGAGCTTGCCCGGATCGGCACCGTGAACCGCACCGACGTGCCGCTCGCCGAAGTGTCCGTGGACATGCAGCACGCGGTGCTCGCGGCCGAGGACAAGAACTTTTATCACGAACCCGGTATCTCTCCCAAGGGCATTGCCCGGGCGCTCTACGTGAACGTCACCGGCGGGGAGCTGCAGGGTGGTTCGACCATCACCCAGCAGTACGCCAAGAACGCGTACCTGTCGCAGGAGCGGACCTTCACCCGCAAGATGCGCGAGATCGTGCTCGCGGTGAAGCTGGGCCAGAAGTACTCCAAGGGACAGATCCTGGAATTCTACCTGAATACGATCTACTTCGGCCGGGGCGCCTACGGTATCGAAGCGGCGGCGAAAGCCTACTTCAACACCTCGGCCGCCAAACTCACCCCCGCCCAGGGAGCGGTCATCGCGGGCCTGATCCGATCACCCAACTACCTCGACCCGGCCAAGAACCCGGGTCCGGCGGCGAACCGCTGGCACGACGTGGTCGCGACGATGGTCGCCGAGGGCTGGGCTCCGCCGGGGCTCGCCCAGCAGAGCCCCCCACCCGTGGCCGCGAAGGCGCAGGATACCGCCGCCTCGTCCGACCAGATCGCGTACATCCGCGATCAGGTCAAACGTGAGCTTACGACCGTCGGGAAGATCACCGAGGATCAGATCAACCGCGGTGGACTGCGCATCACGACCACGATCGACAAGGGGCGGCAGTTCAAGGCCTTCCAGGCGGTGAGCGACGTGCTGGGCCCGGCGTACGCCGCCGTGCCGGATCTGCGTACCGGGCTCACCGCGATAGAACCCGGGACCGGCAGGATCCTCGCCTGGTACGGCGGGTCGCTCTACGGCAAGGACGCACAGGGCCACGAGCAGTACGTCGACAACGTGTCAGGGGCGCAGGTGCAGTCCGCCTCCACCTTCAAGACGATCACTCTGGTCGCCGCGTTGCGTCAGAACATCAACCTCAAGTCGACCTTCGCCGCTCCCGCCAAGATCACACTGCCGGGGAATTACGTGGTCAGCAACGACGAGGGTGAGGCGGGCGATCTCGGATACAAGAACCTCATCGAGGCGACGGCGGGCTCCATCAACACGGTGTACGTACCGCTGGGGCAGAACATCGGCGTCTCGAACATCATCAAGACCGCGCGCGACCTTGGTATCCCGGCCAGCACCCAGCTTCGCAACGAAGCGGGTATCACGCTGGGCCAGGACGACGTGCACGCGGTGGATATGACCACGGTCTACGCGACCCTCGCCGGCGCCGGAGTGCGGGCCACACCGCACATCGTCGACAAGGTGGTCGACGGCAACGGGCAGGTGATCTATTCGGGTACCCCCGATGTGAAGCAGGTCATCCCGGCCACGGTGGCCCGCGACGCCACGTACGCCCTGCAGAGTGTGTTGACGGATTCGAGTGGCACCGGAAAGCGGGCCCGGCTGGACGGCGGGCGGGAGGCCGCCGGCAAGACCGGGACGTCGACCAACTTCCGGTCGGCCTGGTTCTGCGGGTACACCAGGGAACTCGCGTCCTGCGTGAACATGTTCCGGGGCAATGGCACCGAGCAGGATGTGCTGAAGGGCATTCCCGGCGCCGAGAAGGGCGTCTACGGGGGTACCTACCCGGCCAAGGTGTGGAAGGCGTTCATGGACGCCGCGCTGACGGGGGTGCCGCCGTCGAAGTTCGACCCGCCGGCCTTCGGTGGCCTCGTGCAGGATAACGAGCCCGAGCCGACTCCCACACCCACCCCGGCGCCGAGCGCCTCATCGAGCCAGCCCGGCGATACCGGCGTCAACCTGGGCGATCTCCTGAACCCCAGTGGCAACGGCAACGGCGGTGGTCAGCAGCAGGATGCCGGCCAGGCGGGCCGGCCGGCTCGACAGACGGGGATCTTCTCCGACCCGTTCAACTGACCGGGAGGTCGAGTTCAGTGCTGGTCATGGGCTGTCATGGGGCGAGAATGACGGGCATGGCCATGTCCCCGGCGTCCCCCGTCCGCGTCAGCCCGGCCCGGGAGGACCCGGTCGTCGCGGGGGCAAGCCAGCTCATCGGTGGGCCGCCGGGTGAGCACGCGGCCGTGCCCGACCGGCGTGGTTGGCTGACCCCGCTGCGGGTGCTGATGGCAATGGTCATCGTGGCCGGGGTCCTCGGCTACACCCAGAAGATCAGTTGCCGGGACACCCGGAACTGGACGCATGAGCACCAGTACACGGCGTTGTGCTACTCCGACATCGTCGCGTTGTACAGCCAGGAGGGGCTGGTCGACGGGAAGATCCCCTATCTGGACTACCCGACGGAGTATCCGCCGTTGATCGGCGCCACCATGCAGCTCGTCGCCTGGCCTGCCGGTCTCGCGAACGGACCGCGGGCGGTCTACCGGGAGGAGAACGGCGAGCGCGTCTTCGACCATTACACGATGGACATGCGGTCGGCCGTCTTCTACGACCTCACCGCCCTGCTGTTCCTGATCGTGGCCTCGGTCGCGGTGTGCTGCACCGCGCTGACGGCCGGATCGAGGCGGATCTGGGACGCCGCTCTGTTCGCGCTGGCGCCGACCCTCGTGCTGCATCTGCTGACGAACTGGGACATCATCGCGGTGGCGTTCGCGGCGGGCGGCCTGCTTGCCTGGTCCAGGCGGGCTCCGAAGCTCGCCGGGATGCTGATCGGACTCGGCATCCTCACGAAGCTCTATCCGGCCCTGTTCCTGCTAGGGTTGACTTTTCTCTGCCTCCGGGCTGGGAGGCTGCGCGAACTGGCCCGGACCGTCTGCGCGGCGGCGGTGACGGTGCTGGTGGTCGTCGTCCCGCTATGGCTGACCGCCGGCTACTTCAACGCGGAGAACGCCCGCGTCGGCGACAGCATCTGGTCGACCTTCTGGCGAGGTGGTGACTGGATCCGCCTGGTCGGTGGTGGTTCGGACGGGGCCCGCAACGCCATCGCCCGGTTCTTCGACCTGAACTCCGACCGCGGCGCCGACTGGGACTCGCTGGCGTTCGGCGCGACCTGGCTTGCCGGCCGCTACGACCCGGCCTGGTTCGGAGCACTGCACCTGGTGGTCTCCGCGCTCACTGCCGTCGTCCTCGTCGCGGTGGCCGCGGCCGCGATCCATCATCGGCCCGATGCGTGCCGGCTGGTCATCGCGGTGGCCGCGGCCGGCTGGGTGACGATCGTCGTCGCCCTCCCGATGATCCTGCAGGGCTTGCGGAACAACGGCCTGCCCATCTCCACGTTGAACATCATCACTGGGGCGGCCCTGCTGGTCTCGGTGGTCGCCATCGGGTTACTCACCTGGTTCGCACCGCGCCGGCCCCGTCTGCCGCAGGTGCTGTTCCTGCTCGTCGTCGCCTTCCTGCTGACCAACAAGGTCTTCTCACCCCAGTACACGATCTGGCTGCTACCGCTGGCGGCACTGGCTCGGCCCCGATGGAGGCTGTTCCTGCTGTGGCAGGTCTGTGAGGCGTGGGTGCTGTTCACCCGATTCATGCACTTCATCTACAACGACACGCAGGGTCGTCACGGCATCGACCGGGGATGGTTCGTCGGCGCGGTGGCCCTGCGCGACCTGGTGCTGCTCGTCCTGGCCGGATTCGTCGTCCGGGAGATCCTGCATCCGCATACCGACATCGTGCGGACCGGCGGAATGGCGTACCCGGGTGATCCGCGTGTCACGGTCGGCTCCGCTGCCGTCGGCGATCCGGACGCCGTTGACGACCCTGCGGGCGGGGTGCTGGACCATGCCCCCGATGTACGCGGCGGCCGGCCGGCGTGGGTTACGGCGGCGGCCACCGGCGAGCCGGCCGGAGGCCCGGCCGCCGGCAGCGCCGACGGGGCCGGGTCCGGCGGTGCATGATCCGATCGGACCGGGGATGGTCCGAGCGGCCTGGGCCCGGCTGCCGGAGCCGGTCCGGGCCACGCTGCCGATCTGGTTCGGGAGCCGGGTCGCGGTCGCCCTGCTGGCGCT
>NZ_CDWWXB010000133.1:8983-10063 GCF_977971855.1 Frankia sp. CoWAU3
GCTCTGGGACCGGTGGGATGTCGGCCTGTTCACGAAGGTCGCCCGGTACGGTTATCTCTCCCCCGCCTACTCGGACCGGACAGAAGTCGACTTTCCCGGCCTCCCGATCGCGATGCGGATCGTCCATATCGTCGTTCCGGACTGGATCGTCGCGGGTCTGGTCGTGTCGTTCCTCGCCGGTGCGGTCGCGGTCGCCGCGCTGTGGCGGTTGGCCGCGGACGAGGTGGGCAAGCCCGCGGCGCGGTTCGCCGTCCTCAGCCTCATCTGCTTCCCCTACGCGGTGTTCCTGTTCGCCGCCTATTCGGAGGGCATCTTCCTGGGGTTCGCGACGGCGTCCTGGCTGGCGGCACGTCGCCGCCGCTGGTGGTTGGCCGGCCTGCTGGGCGCCGGGGCGGCATCCGCCAGGATCAGCGGTATTCCCTTCGGGGTCGCGTTGGCTGTGCAGTACGTCGCGAGCCGACGCTCCGCCGGCCTCCCGGTGTTCGCCCGGCCGGCGTTGTCGCTGGGGCTTCCACCCGTCCCCGTCCTCGCCTACCTGGGCTATCTCAGGATTCGCACCGGGGGCTGGGGCTCCTACACGGACGCGATGCGGGACGGCTGGCACCGAGGCCTCGACTGGCCCTGGTCGGGCTGGACCGCCACCTGGGCATCGGCCACGGATGGCAACGGTGCGTCGACCTTCGTCTGGTTCTGGCGCGGGGAACTGCTCGCGGTGGTCGTCGGGGTGCTGCTGACCATCATCCTGCTGGCCGGGAGACGGTGGGGTGAGGCGACCTTCCTCGGCGTGATGACCGCGATAATGGCCTGCACGAATTATTATGCATCGGGAATCCGTGGAATTTTAGTGGCCTTTCCGTTGTATCTGATGCTCGCGCGAGCCGCCGCGCGGCAGAGCTGGGTACAGTCGGTATATCTATGTACCGGTACGCCGATCATGGCAGCCCTGGTCGTCGCCTTCACGCAGGGACAGTGGGTGGACTAGCCTTTCCCCCCATGGCGCCTTCGGCGCAATGCGGGGGCCCCTGGCATCGGGGGCTGCGCGAAGGTCGCGTGGTGTGACGGCCTGTTGCGTTAAGTGGC
>NZ_CDWWXB010000134.1:0-688 GCF_977971855.1 Frankia sp. CoWAU3
CGGCCCGTGCCGGGTACGCATGGGGAAAGAGACGCTTCGCTCGCGCTGTGTCGCCCAGGGCGCCCCGAGTCACCCCACAGCACGTCTACAAAACGTCACCGATCACAACGTAGCGTGATCTCTGCGCGGCCCTGCCCATGACCCCGTAATGGCGGCATCGGATGGGGTCGGGGAGTGACGTCCTCGAGGAGTGTTGCCTCCTGGGATCCTGGGCATGCCTGGCCCCCTCGGCCCGCCTTCGGCCGCCCCGGGCTCCGGGGGCGGACACCGGATGGAGATCATCGTCTCGTGAGCACCGAGCTGATCGATCTGTCGGTACCCATCGTGACCGGCATGCCCGTCTACCCGGGGGATCCCGAGGTCGACGTGTCACCGGCACTGACCACGGCCGAGTCCGGCGTCAACGTGCAGCGCCTGCACCTGGGATCACAGACGGGCACGCATGTCGACGCCCCCTTCCACATCGACGACTCGCTGCCCAGGCTTGACGAGGTTCCGCTACAACGTTTCACCGGACCCGCGGTTCTGCTGGACGCGCGGGGCTACGGTCCACAGGCTGCGATCGGCCCGGAGGTGCTATCGGGCCCCTTTACCCGCCCGTTTCCTCACGATGTCGTCGTCCTCATCGTCACAGGATGGTCCGTCCACTGGGGCCACGACGGGTACCTACGACATCCCTATCTCGCGC
>NZ_CDWWXB010000134.1:1018-7457 GCF_977971855.1 Frankia sp. CoWAU3
GACGGTCGGTATCGATGCGCTCAGCGTTGATCGGACACCCGGACCGGGCCAGGATGTCAGTCTCGCGGCCCACCGGATTCTGGGTGGGGCCGGTGCCGTCATCGTAGAGAACCTGACCAGTCTCGATCGACTTCTCACCGCCCGGGCGAACGGACGGCCCATCCACATCGTCCTGTTCCCGATTCCGCTCGCCGGAGCCGACGGTGCCCCGGTCCGGGCGGTCGCAAGCGTCGGCCCCGCGGATCAGCTCCCCACCGCGTGCCGTCGCAGCAGCGGGTCGAGTTCGCCGGACGTGTCCCCCACAACGTTCCCGCCCGCCGGTGACGCATCGTCCGTCGGCCCGGCCGGCGTCGCCGTACCCGAGGGCATGATCCCGGTGGGAGCCACCAGCCCACCGTGCGTCCCCGGGGGGTTCACCTGTACCCGGCCGGGGCGTGAGGTGGTCGAGCGCGTGCCCACGCGGGGCGCGGACCGGATGGCCGGCCGGGCCGAGGCCACGTCCACACCGTCCACACCGGTCTCGCCGTAGCCCGTCTCGGGGTACTCGGCGAACCGGGCGAGATCGTCCTCCTCCGCGCCCTCGTCCAGGCCCGGCTGACCAGCCGCCAGAGCGCCGAGGTCGATCGTCTCGGCGCAGGCGATCGCGAGCTCCTCGTCGGTGAGCTCCTCCACCGGCTGCTGGCCAACCCGCTTCTCCAGGGAGTCCGGTCCCGGCTGACGCTGCCGGTAGGCGAAGGAGGACCCGATCGGGGGCCGTCGGCGCCGGGCGGCCCGCTCGGCCTCGATCCGCCGGTCTATCGCCGCACGCGCGGTGGCCAGCCGCCGCTCGGTCTGCGCCGACCGGCGAAGATGAACGAGGTACGCGCCGAGTACGGCATCGACGAGGAACTGCCCGGCGATCCACAGCCCGCCGAGGACGGCGGCCAGCACGATGCTCACCGCAAGCAGGACGAGCAGGACGAGCAGGCGCTGCCGACGCACCCGCATCAGGGCGGCACGCTCGGCGTCCGCCCGACGCTCGGGACCGCGCGGAGGAACATCCACCCGCGGATCGTCGGGGTGCGCACCCGACCACCGTGGGCGGCCGTCCTCCGAGCCCCCGCCCTCCGGATCCTCGCCAGCAGACCCGCCACCGGATAGCAACGCGCCACCGGTCGAAGCGTCCTCGACGATCGGCGTGCCGGCCGCGATGGGCATCCCGGGGACGACCGGCTGCCCGCCGGGGGCTCCGGCCTCCCGGGACGGCTCGGTGGACACCGAATCCCCGAGCTCCGCGAGGTCAACCGGTCCATCGAAGAATTCCGCGTGCGACATTCCCGTTCCTCCCACGGTGAAGACGCCGCCATGATCGCCGCCGAAACGATCGACGACGGCATCGCCCCGGCCGGGCGGCCGTCGGGAGAGCACCCGCATCGCAACCGTGAAACGCTCGGTGGACCGCTGCTGCGCCGTCGTGTCGTGACGGCGCAGCCACATCGGGATCAGCACGAATCCCCAGACCGCGACGATCGCCACCCAGATCAACGCGCTCATCGGACCACACCTGCACGACCCTGGTCGATCCCATCATCGACCACCATGATCCCGCCCGCCCCCATACTCCCACCCGCTCCTGTGGTTACGTTGTCAATCTCGCGGGATATGTGGTCTCCGCGGTGTTCGCCGTCATCGGGGGGAGGGAACGCCGCGGGAAACGCGTCCCACCCACCACCCACTGGATGCGCACCATCCGCGGCGAGCGCGGCGGGTGCGGGCGCTCTGACCATGAGGAGCCTCTTCTCGACACCAACGATTGCGATTTCGTAGTCGACGCTAGTGAGCGAAATCCACGTGGTCACCGACCCGGAGCCCGCGTGTCGCATCCGCAACCGGATGGTCGGTGGTGGATGCGTGGTCGTCAAAACGCACCGTGGCACCCCACCAGGACCGCGTATGACCTATGGAAGCCCTCGTATAGAGCATCGGTATCCGGTCAGGACCTTCACTTTGTCACCGGATTGAGATCCGGAACGACGGGCGGTGACGAGAAGGGACTACATCTGGTAACCGACACCGTCCCGGTGGCGGAGTGGAACGTGTCACGCAAGCCATGGATCCAGGCATCGGTTTCAGGCGCGGCGGCACCGTCAGGCGCGGCACCGTCAGGCGGCGCGGCGGCCGCTCAGGGCCGGCTGTACCGGGTCTCCCGCCAGCGGTGCACCAGGCCCTCGGGGACGTCCTCGGTCGTCAGCGCGAATCCGATGTGGTCGTGGTAGCGGCCGTCGATGGCGAGGAAGTGCCGGTGCAGCCCCTCCTCGCGGAAGCCGAGCTTCGCGAGCACCCGCCGGCTCGCGGCGTTCTCCGGGCGCACATTCGCTTCCACCCGGTGCAGCCCGACCGGCCCGAAACAGTGGTCGACGACGAGCGCGAGCGCGGTCGGCGTGATGCCTCGACCGGCGTACTCGCTATCGATCCAATAGCCGACCTGAGCGCTGTTGAACGCCCCGCGCACGATTGTGGACACGGTCACCTGACCGACGAGCCGCCCCTCGAAGGTGATCGCGAACGGCAACGTGGCGCCGAGCCGGGCCTGCTGGCGCAGGCGGTGCCACATCTGACGGTAGATCGAGAGGGTCTGGCGCTGCGCCCAGGTCTCGCGGACCATCATCACTCCGGGTGGGGTCGCCTCCCACGGCGCCAGCCAGTCGGCGTTGCGCAGCCGCACCTCGACCCACGTGGAGGCGTCACGCAGACGAAGCGGCCGCACCTGGACCCGTCCGTCAGTCAGGACTGCCGGCCAACCCGGAGCTCCCACCGTCGCGCCCTATCCGGCGTCAACGGCATCGACAGCAGCGGCATCGACGGCAGGGGCAGCGGCAAGGCCCGCGGACCCCGCGGCCGGGTGCCCGTGGTCGTCGGCTCCGCGCAGCTGGGCGACGGCATGACCCACCACCCCGGCCAGCACGCCCAGCCCGTCGCGTACCCCACCGGTCGAGCCGGGCAGATTCACCACCAGGGTGGCGGCGACGGTTCCGACGAGCCCGCGGGAGAGCATCGCCGCCGGCACGGTCTCCCGACCCGCCGCGCGCAGCGCCTCAGCGAGTCCGGGCACGGCCCGCTCAATCACCTCGCGCGTCGCCTCGGGGGTGACGTCGCGGGGACCGAGGCCGGTGCCACCAGTGCTCACCACTAGGTCCACTCCGTCGGCGACGGCGGACCGCAGCGCGGCGACGATCTCATCCCGCCCGTCCGGGACGATCGTCGCCGCGCCCACCTCGAAACCGAGCTCGACGAGCCCGGCGACGAGCAACGGGCCCGACCGGTCGGCATAGATCCCTCGGTACGCCCGGTCGGAGACGGTGATGACCCGGGCCCGGGCACCCGCGGGAAGGTGGCGCCTGCCACTCATTCCGCGGACCCCGCGTCCGGCGGGAGGTCGGCATGCCAGTCCCCGGAGCGCCCCCCGGTCTTCGCGATCACTCGCACCCCGGTCAGCTCCGCGGCGGGATCCACCGCCTTGACCATGTCGTGCAGCGTAAGCCCGGCGACGGCGACGGCGGTCAGCGCCTCCATCTCGACGCCGGTCCGGTCCGCCGTCCGGACCGTGGCCATGATCGCCACACCGTCGTCCCGTACGTCCAGCTCGACCGTGACGCCGGAGATCGCGATGGGATGGCAGAGCGGAACGAGATCGGGCGTGCGCTTGGCCCCCATGATCCCTGCGACCCGGGCGACTGCGAGGGCGTCGCCCTTCGGTACCCCCTGCCCGCGCAGCAGCGCCACAACCTCGGGAACGACCCGCAGCATCCCGGTGGCGGTCGCGGTACGGGCAGTGACGTCCTTCGCCGACACGTCGACCATGCGGGCCGCGCCGCGGTCGTCGACGTGGGTGAGCCGGGCGGCGGTCACCGGGCCGCCGATCCGGCGGCCCGGGTCACGGCCGGGGAAGCCGGGTCCGGGGAAACCGGGTCCGGCGCATCGACGTCCGCAGTGTCCGCAACCGCCCAGGCCATGCCGGAGAGAATGGCCCCCGATACGTCCGGGAGCAACAACGCCGGCAGCCGGCTGCCCGCCGGCACCTCGGTAACCTCCTCAGGGATGATCAGCAACGCCTGCGCTCCCGCCAGCGAGGTGAGCTGATGTGACCCCTGCCCGCCGGCCAGATGGGCGACGGTGGCGGGTTCCAGGCGCCTACCGTCCCCGCTCCGCTCCAGCCCCACCCTCGGGAAGGACCTCGTCCCGAGGGGGGAACGCAGGTCGGATCCGACGGTCACGACAATCCGCGGGAGCCCGGTGCCGGCGAGACCGCGCATCCGTTGCAGGGCCGGGCGGACGAACAGCTCGAACGAGATGAGGGCGCTGACCGGGTTCCCCGGCAACGTGAAGACGGGCACACCGTCGACCAGGCCGAAACCCTGCGGCTTGCCCGGCTGCATCGCGACCCGATCGAACCGGACAGTCCCGGTCCGCGCGAGCACCTCCTTGACGACGTTATATGCCCCGACGCTGACGCCACCGGTCGTCACCACGGCATCCACGTCGGGAAGCACCCCGTGCAGGGCGGCGGCGAAGGCGTCCGGCTCGTCGGGCACCCCGGCCAGGCGGCGTACCACCGCGCCGGCCTCCCGCGCCGCGGCGGCGATGCCATGGCTGTTCGAATCGACGATCTGCCCGGCGCCCAGCGGTGTACCGACCTCGACAAGCTCGGTCCCGGTGGACAGCACCGCCACCCGCGGCCGGGGATGCACCGGCGGGCGGGCCACGTTGACCGCAGCGAGCAGGCTGATCTGCGCGGAGCCGATGATCGTCCCGGCGGGGAGCACCAGGGCGCCCGGGGCGACGTCCTCCCCCGTCCGGCGGATGTGCAGGCCACGGCGCGGCGCCCGCTGGACCGCAACGGTCTGGCGGCCACCGTCGGTCCACTCGAGCTGGACGACCGTATCCGCTCCCGAGGGCAGCGGGGCCCCGGTCATGATGCGTACCGCGGCGCCGGGGAGCAGCGCGGCCGGCGAACCCGGACCCGCGGGGACGTCGCCGATGACCGGTAGGGAGACGGGAGTGGCCGCCGACGCCTCGGCCACGTCGGCGGCCCGGACGGCGTACCCGTCCATGGCCGAGTTGTCGAACCCGGGAAGCGCGACCGTCGCCCGGACGTCCGCGGCGAGCACGCATCCGTGCGCCTCGTCCAGCCTGGCCTGCCGAGCGCGGGTCGGCCGCACCGTAGCCAGGATCCGCTCGAGGTGTTCATCCACCGAAGTCATGGGCGCCCGTCCATTTCTCTGCCCTTCGATGCACCACTCGTCGCACGCCGGGTCCGGCATCACCCAGGCTACGGCCGTCGAAGCCCGGATCCCTCTTACCCGCAGTTACCTTCAGATATTACCCGCAGTTACCTTCAGGTAGCTCCAGCAGTCGGGGCGGGGCGCGTCCGCTCCGGGCCTCCCAGTCCGGGCCTCCCAGTCCGAACGGCATGCCGCGACCGCCGGGCGCTGGCCGGTTCCGGGAGCGTTCCGGTCCTTGCCGGAGTCGTCACTGGAGCCGTCAAGGCCTACCCGAAGAGAAGCCGGGACATCCCGACACCCTCAGGCGATGAAGGGGATTAAATTTAAGCAATGTGGATAAATTAGGACAATGCTGCCTTCGGGCCACCTGACGCGACATACTCCTCGATCCACGGGTACAGCTCGGGGCCAAGGTCGGCGCGCTCGCATGCGAGCCGGATGACAGCCTTCAGGTAGTCCACCCGGTCACCGGTGTCGTACCGCCGACCCGTGAAGATCACCCCGTGGACGGGCTCGGCGGCAGTGTCGGTGTCGGCGTCCCCCGCGGCACCGGCCGGTTCGACCGCCCGTAGCGCCAGGATCCGCAGGGCGTCGGTGAGCTGGATCTCCCCGCCCCGTCCCGGCTCGGTCCGCCGCAGGACGTCGAAGATCGTCGGCGAGAGGATGTACCGCCCGATGATCGCCAGATTGCTCGGGGCCTGCGCGACCGGTGGCTTCTCGACCAGGTCACGGATCCGCACGATCCCGTACCGGTCGTCGGCCCCGCCGGTGTCGGCACTGGTGCCGACGGACTCCACCGTGGCGACGCCGTAGAGGGAGACCTGGTCCTCGGGCACCTCCATCAGGGCGATGACGCTGCCCCCGAAGCGGCGCTGCACGGCAAGCATCTCCTCGAGCAGCAGGTCCCGCTCGTCGATGAGATCGTCACCGAGGAGGACGGCGAACGGCTCGTTTCCCACGTGCGCCGCCGCGCAGAGCACGGCATGACCGAGCCCACGCGGCGACTGCTGGCGGACCGAGTGGACCTCGGCCAGTTCCGCCGACGCCCGGACCCGACGGAGACGAAGATCGTCACCCTTCCGTTCGAGGGCCACCTCGATGTCCGCCTCACGATCGAAATGATCCTCGATCGCCTTTTTCGTGCGGCTTGTGACAAGCAGGACATCGCGCAGGCCGGC
>NZ_CDWWXB010000134.1:7799-10056 GCF_977971855.1 Frankia sp. CoWAU3
GCCGGCCTGTCGACGACCGGCAGCATCTCCTTGGGGACGGCCTTCGTCGCCGGCAGGAAGCGGGTCCCCAGACCCGCGGCTGGAATGACCGCCTTCGTTACTGGCATAGCCGAAACCTTAGTCGGGTCCGTGGACACGGGCACCGCCCATGGCCCCGGCACAGGCAATGCACAGCTCACGGTGGCCGCCGGTCCCGCCCGCCGCCCGCCGCCCGCCCGGACATGCGCCGCGGGTCCGAGAACGAGCCCGCGGCACCCCGTGCCACCCGGTCCACCACCGACAGCACCCCTACCGGTGACTGACAACACCTCCACCAACAACCGATAAAATCACCATCAGTAACTATATATGCCACAATTGGCAACCTGGGCCCCCTCCGCCCGACATCACGCCCACGTTCGCGTGCCGTATGCCGCGGCAACCCCCCGCTGGCGGCCAACCTGCGGGAGGCTGTCAGTGTGCAGTGGAATGACCGGCCTCCGGGTGATCTCGACGAAGAGCTCACCGTCGAGCTGACGATCCGTCCGCATTCCGGACCGGTGTCCGGACGCGGGAGTCGGCCAGCGGACCCCGGGCGTGCCCGCCCCCGTCACGACGGTATCGACCGAACCCCCGGCACCGGCTCCGAGGCCGGCGGCGGCTTTGGGCGGATCGCACCCGCCCTGGTCGGCGGCGCGTCGGCGCTGGGTGAGACGAGTACGGCCATCCAGGCCGTCAGGACAGACGCGGGCGGGACAGCCCCGGCGGGAGGGACCGTCCCCGCCGGTGTGGCGAGCGAGGCAGGCGAGACGAGCGAGGCCAACGAGGTAGGCGAGGCCAACGAGGTAGGCGAGGCCAAGGCTCGCCTGCGGGCCCGGCTACTGGTACAGCGCCGCGCATCCGTGGCCCTGCGTCGGGGCTCGCTGTCCAGGTCGGATGCGTCCCGACTGGCCAACCGCATCCAACGGCTGCCCGAGGTGGAGGCCGCGCGGTGCGTGGCGGCGTATGTGGGGCTGCCCGGCGAGCCGGACACCGCCGAACTGCTCGATCGACTGCTGGCTCGCGGGGTGCGGGTGCTGTTGCCCGCCCTACGCGCCGATCTCGATCTGGACTTCCGGGAGCACGTCGGAACGCTGGTGCCCGGCGCGCTGGGTACCCGCGAACCACCGGCGGCGGCACCCCGTGGGGTTCTCGCCGAGGCCGACGTGGTGATCATCCCGGCGCTCGCGGTCGACCGGACGGGCCGGCGTCTGGGGCGCGGTGGGGGCTCCTATGACCGGGTGCTGGCCCGGGTGGGCGCCGACGTTCCGGTGATCGCCGTCCTGCACGACCAAGAGGTTCTGGATGAGATCCCCATGGAGCCCCATGATCATAACGTGAAGATCATCATCACGCCGAGCCGTACGCTACGGTGCGAACCAACCCATGGCACCGGGGAACATCCCGGGCCCTCTACAAGCTAAAGTTGGCAGTCTCCACGTCAGAGTGCCAACTCCGGGAGGAGCACGTGCCTACCTACCAGTACCGCTGCACCGACTGCGGGCGTGACCTTGAGGCCGTACAGAGCTTCAGCGACGTATCACTGACGGAGTGCCCGGCCTGCGCCGGACGACTTCGTAAAGTGTTCGGTTCGGTGGGCGTGGTGTTCAAGGGCAGCGGCTTCTACAAGAACGACAGCCGGTCCAACTCCTCCGGCGGGTCCACGCAGCACCGCCCCAAGGACGTCGGCGACGCCACGGCCACGGGTAGCAGCAGCGAGGCGACATCCGGGGGGAGCACCAACAGCTCCGCCAGCTCGGACTCGTCGTCCTCGACCTCGTCGGGCGGCACCGCCACGGTCTCCTCGACGACGTCGACTCCGGCCTCCAGCACCGCGGCGGCCTGACTAGCCGCTGGATCCGCCCAAGGCGTCTGGGCATCTCGGCCTGGACGCCTTTGGCATGCCCGGACACCGAGCACCCAGCTCCTCCCCGTCTCGGCTCACCCACCGGCCCCCGGATGCGGTAATCGGGAGATGCCGACGAGGGTTTCCAGATCTTGCGTCACACCATGACCTTGGAAGCCATCTCTTCAGGCTCGGCTACGGCCAGCCCGGAGTTCGGACTTACTCATCTAACGGAAGCCCTTCCGCCCCACTGGCGGCGTTTTTCGGCCACCCTGAACCGGCCGCGCCACCGGGGTGGCCCGGCAGGGCCGCGCAGAGATTACGCTACGTTGTGATCGGTGACGTTTTGTAGACGTGCTGTGGGGTGATTCGGGGTGCCCTGGGCGACACAGC
>NZ_CDWWXB010000135.1:0-2901 GCF_977971855.1 Frankia sp. CoWAU3
CATGGGGAAAGAGGCGCTTCGCTCGCGCTGTGTCGCCCAGGGCGCCCCGAGTCACCCCACAGCACGTCTACAAAGCGATCACAGCGTAGCGTAATCTCTGCGCGGCCCTGGGGTTGGACCCGGCAGTGAGGTCATCGTGCCGGCGTTCACCTTCATCTCCTCCTCGCAGGCGGCCCAGCGCCTCGGCGCGGTGGCCGTGCCGGTCGACATCGACCCGGGCACGTACTGCATCGAGGCCACCGCCGCGGCGGCCGCGGTGACCCCGCGCACTCGGGCGATCATGCCGGTGCATATGGCGGGCCAGGTCTGCGACATGGACGCCCTGGCGAAGCTGTCCGCGGATGCCGGGGTTCCGCTGATCCAGGACGCGGCGCACGCGCACGGTGCGCAGTGGCAGGGTAAGAAGCTCGGCGAGCTGGGCTCGGTGGCGGCGTTCAGCTTCCAGAACGGCAAGCTCATGACCGCCGGCGAGGGCGGCGCGGTCACCTTCCCCGACGCCGAGCTGTACGAACTCGGCTTCCTGCGGCACAGTTGCGGGCGGCCACGCACGGACCGCCGGTACCTCCACCAGACCTCCGGGTCGAATTTCCGGCTCAACGAGTTCTCCGCCGCGGTCCTGCGTGCCCAACTCGGCCGCCTGGCCAGCCAGATTGACACGCGTGAGGAGCGCTGGCCGGTGCTGGCGGGCGCGCTTGCCGACATCCCGGGCGTCGTCCCGCAGGGCCGCGACGACCGGTGTGACCGCAATCCGCGCTACATGGCGATGTTCCGGTTGCCCGGGTTCAGTGAGGAGCGCCGCAACGCGTTCGTCGACGCCCTTGTGGACCGCGGGCTGCCCGCTTTCGCCGCGTTCCGGGCGATCTACCGGTCCAACGGCTTCTGGGAGACCGGCGCCCCGGACGAAACGGTGGACGAGATCGCGAAGCGCTGCCCGAACACCGAGGCGATCAGCGCGGACGGCGTCTGGCTGCACCATCGGACGTTGCTCGGCACCGAAGAACAGATGCACCAGGTCGCGGCCATCGTGGCCGAGACCCTGGCCGAGCTGTGAGCCGAGGCGAGACCGGCAACCCCACGCGGACTCCGCTGCGGGTCGCCGTGGTGGGGCTGGGCTGGGCCGGCCGGTCGATCTGGCTTCCCCGGCTGCGAGAACACCCGGAGTTCGTCGTGGTCACGGCCGTCGATTCCGATTCCGGGGCCCGCCGGGCGGCGGCCGGGGCCGGCCCGGGCCTGGCCGTGCTCGCCGACGTCGACGAGATCGACCGGACTCAGGTCGACCTCGCGGTCGTGGCGGTGCCCAACCACCGGCACGCCGACATCGCAGCCCGGCTGCTGAGCGCCGGTATTCCGGTTTTCCTGGAGAAGCCGGTGTGCCTGAGCTCGGCCGAGGCCGACCGGCTCGCGGCGGCCGAGTGCGCGGGCGACGCCATCCTGCTCGCTGGGAGCGCCGCGCGGTACCGGGCGGATGTCAGCCGGCTCTACGAGCTCGCCGACGGGCTCGGTGCCATCCGGCACGTCGATCTCGCCTGGATCCGGGCCCGGGGCATTCCCGACGCCGGTGGCTGGTTCACCCGGCGGGACCTCTCCGGCGGCGGAGCCCTGGTAGACCTCGGCTGGCACCTGCTCGACACCCTCACCCCGCTGCTGGGCAGCGTCCGTTTCCAGCAGGTGGTCGGGACGATCTCGGACGACTTCGTCAGCGACGGCTCCTGGGCGGCCTCCTGGCGTCACGACGATGGCACCGGGCCGGCTGTCGGCGCCGGCGGTGACGTCGAGGACACCGCACGTGGCTTCCTGGTCACCGAGAACGGGGTCTCGGTGTCGTTGCGGGCGAGCTGGGCCTCGCACGAGGCCCGGGACGTCACCCTGATCAACGTCGAGGGTGCCGCGGGCACCGCGTCGTTGCGCTGCACGTTCGGTTTCGGCCCAAACCGGCAGGATCGTTCGGTTCTGACCCGCACCCGGGCCGGCGAGACCGTGGCGGTGCCTGTGCCCGACGAACCGATCGGGACGGAGTACCGCCGCCAGCTCGACGAACTGCCCGCGCTGCTGGCGGATCCCGCGTCCCGGGGCGGGCGATCGAGGAGGTCCGCCCGACCATCGCCGCCATCGAGAGATTCTACGACTCCGCGCGCTCGCACCGGTCCGTCGCGCCGCTCGCGCACGCGGCTCGCTGAGGTCACGCATCCACGACTTGTGTCACGAATATCGAACGGCACCCAACGTCGAGCCCGGGGGGCACGTGGGAACTGAGCTGAAACCCTGGTCGGCCATGACCACCACCGGGACTGGGGCGGGGACGACCATCGGGACCGGTGCGGCGTCCGGAACACGGAAACGTGCGGTCATCTTCGATCTCGACGGGGTGCTGGTCGACAGCTTCGGAGTGATGCGGCAGGCGTTCACGATCGCCTACGCCGAGGTCGTGGGTCCCGGCGAGCCCCCGTTCGAGGAGTACAACCGGCACCTGGGACGGTACTTCCCGGACATCATGCGGATTATGAATTTGCCGCTGGAGATGGAGGAGCCGTTCGTCCGCGAGAGCTATCGGCTGGCCCACCAGGTGGTGCTCTTCGAAGGGGTCGCCGCGCTGCTGCGGAGCCTGCACGAGCGCGGCCTCGGGCTCGCGGTCGCCACCGGCAAGGCGGGTCCACGGGCCCGGCACCTGCTGGGTGAGCTCGACATTCTGCCGATCTTCGATTATGTCATCGGCTCTGATGAGATCGCCCGTCCCAAGCCGGCGCCGGACATCGTGAACCGGGCACTTGAGCTGTTGGGCGTGGCGCCGAATGAGGCGATGATGATCGGGGACGCGGTCGCCGACCTGGAGAGCGCGCGTGCGGCCGGCGTGATGGCGGTGGCCGCGCTGTGGGGCGAGGCGGACGGCGCCGAGCTGGTCGC
>NZ_CDWWXB010000135.1:3237-4230 GCF_977971855.1 Frankia sp. CoWAU3
GGCCCGCGGAGTTGCTGTCCCTTCTCCGGCCGCACCCGGTCGAACCCGCCGGCACCGCCGGTGTCCCCGCAGCTCAGGCCAGCCGGCCGATCCTCGCCGGCGACTGAGCCGCCAGGAGCGCTCCGAACAGGGAGGACAGGCCGCCCAGCAACGCTGGGCGGACGGGCGCGGGCGGATGTCCCGGGCGGGCAAGGGTCTGGGCGTGCTCGGCGACCGCCCGCGGAAATCCAGGCAGGCCGGCCGCGAACCCGCCGCCGACCACCGCCATTGCGGGATGCAGCAGTTCGGTCAGCCCGACGACGGCCGTGGCGATCGCCGCGGCACTCTCGCCCACCGTCCGCACCGCCCAGGCGTCGGCCGCGAGCCAGGCTGCGCGCAGTTCGGCGAAGGTCACCTCCGCACCACGCCGCTGGGTGGCCCGGCGCAGGGTGGCCGGCCCGGACGCGGTTGCCTGCACACATCCGCGGCGGCCGCAGTCGCAGCTGGGCCCGTCGGACGAGATGATCAGATGTCCGATCTCGCTGGAGCCGCGACCGGGCCCCGGGCAGGACCGGCCGCCGAGCACGATCCCGCCGCCGACGCCCGTCCCGACTCCCAGGTAGACCACGTTCTCACAGCCGGCCGCGTCCGCCTCTGCGAGCGCGGCCAGATCGCCGTCGTCGCCGCAGACCACGGTGCTGCCCGGCAGCAGATCCCGCAGCGCGGCGCCGAGGTCGAGCCCGGTCCAGGCCGGCCGGCCCGGCCATGTTGTGACCCGGCCGGCGGCGTCGATGGTCGCGGGCATCGCCACGCCGACGGCGTCAACCCGACCGCCCCATCGGGCGGTCAGCGCGGCAACGTGTGCGGCGAGATCGTCGATGTCCTGGGTGGCGGTCGCCGACGGCGACCACTGGAAGGTTGTCTCCACCGGCCTGACGGGACCCTCCGGTCCGCTCGGCCTGCTCGGGCCGATCTGCTCGTCGCCTCCCATCGGGTTCGCCCCGGCCTGTGCCG
>NZ_CDWWXB010000135.1:4733-6370 GCF_977971855.1 Frankia sp. CoWAU3
CCCCGGCCTGTGCGGCCTCGATGCGCAGCGCGACCTTGGTGCCGCCCACGTCGATACCCAGACAGCCGGTTGGGGATGGTGCACGCATGAGCCCTCGCAGGTCGTCAGGCGGGTGCCGCCGGGACGAGATCGAAGAATGAGCGGTAGAAGCCGATCTGGTGGGCGAGCATGTGGATGCCCGGATGGGTCGGCAGGCCGAGTGCGGCCGCGGCCCGCAGTAGGCGGGTGTCGGGCGGTTTCATGATGATGTCCGCCACGACGCAGCCCGCCGCGAGCCCATCCGGCGGGAAGGGGAGCGGATCGTTCGGACGCAGGCCGAGCGGCGTGGCGTTCACCGCGAGATCGACATCGTGCAGCAGGGGTGTCGCGACGCCGACGGCGCGGCCCGGCCAGTGCTCGTCGAGGCGGGCGAGCAGGCCGTCGCGCTTCTCCCGATCCGGATCGTAGATCGACAGCCGTGTGCTGCCGGCGTCGAGCAGCGCGGCCGCGATGGCGCTGCCGGCGCCGCCCGCGCCCAGTAGCGAGACCCGCGTTCCGGCCACCGGACGTCCGGCGGCCGTCAGCCCCCGGACGAATCCCGCTCCGTCGAAGTTGTCGGCCTGCCAGCGCCCGGACGGGCCGCGGCGCAGTGCGTTGGCGCTCCCGCTGATCGCGGCCGCCGGACTGCGTTCGTCGGCGAGGGCGCAGGCGGCGGCCTTGTGCGGAATCGTGATCAGGATGCCGTCCAGGTTCTCGATGCGCCGGAGTCCATCGAGCACGGCGGGGAAGTCCGCCGGCCGGGCGTGCACCGGTACGAGGACGGCGTCAAGCCCGAGTTCGTCGAACAGCGGATTGAGCAACGACGGCGCCTGTACCTGTTCGACGGGATCCCCGACGACGGCGAACAGGCGGGTGGCGCCCGTGATAGCACACGCGGCCGGTGGCACGGGCGTCAGGCCAGCGGCCCGCGCGGCATGTCGCCGAGCGTCTTCATGACCGGGTTCTCCGGAATGTCGCCCACCAGTTGTGGGCCGTCCGCACCGTCGAGCACGAAGGTGAGGCCGGTGTTCGTCGACTTCTTGTCCAGACGCATCACGGCGACGAGCTCGGCGGCGTCCGCCTCGGTGGGCAGGGCCGTCGGCAGCCCGTAGCCGCGGACCACGTCCAGGTGCTCGCGGACCCGATCGTCCCCGATCCGGCCGAGCTCCCCGGCGAGACGGCCGGCGAACACGGTGCCGATCGCCACCGCCTCACCGTGGCGCAGCGCGAAGTCGGTGACGCGCTCCAGGGCATGTCCCAGGGTGTGGCCGTAGTTGAGGATGTGGCGCAGGCTTGAGTCCCGTTCGTCCCGGGCGACGACGGCGGCCTTGAGCGCCACGCTGGCGGTGATCTGCTCCGTCACCGGCAGACCGCGCAGGTCCCCGGTGCCGATGAAGTGGGCCCGCGCGATCTCGCCGTAGCCGTTGATCCACTCCCGCCGGGGCAGGGTCCGCAGGTGGTCGGTGTCGCAGAGGACGGCGCTGGGTTGCCAGTAGACACCGAGGAGGTTCTTGCCGGCGGGCAGGTTCACCGCCGTCTTCCCGCCGACGCTCGCGTCCACCTGGGCGAGCAGGGATGTCGGGAGGTGTACCACCGCCACGCCGCGGTGGTACAGCGCC
>NZ_CDWWXB010000135.1:6615-10434 GCF_977971855.1 Frankia sp. CoWAU3
GCGGCGAGCCCGACGACGTCCGTGGTGGTCCCCCCGCCGCAGGAGATGACGACGTCCGACCGGGTCAGCCCGAAAGCCGCGAACCGGCCGCAGAGCGCCTCGACGTTCGACAGGTTCTTGTCCGCCTCGCCGTCCCGTGCGGCCAGCCGCAGTACCGGCACGCCCGGGTCGGGGACCGCGTCCTGCGGCCGCGCCGAGACGATGACGGCCCGCCGGGCGCCGATCCGCGCGACGATGTCGGGCAGGATTCGGCGGACCCCGGGACCGATATCGATCGGATAGCTGCGTGAGCCGAGGTCCACCGAGACCCGTCGATGATCGGCGGTGATCTGCTCGATCGGACTCGTCCGCTGTGCTGTGAGCATGCCCGTCACGGTGTGCCTTCCGGATCCGCGGTCGCGTGCTGGCACCTGCCTGGTGCCTTGCGGTGGTTCTGCACGGGGCCGCCCCGGCAATTCTGCCGTGCCCGGCAGTCGCCCCCTTCCGCCGGGTTGGGTGTGAGCCATCGCACTTCCTCCTTCCGTTCGTCTTCGTCGCTCCCGCGCGCCACCGAACGCCCCGCGTGGGTCGGTGCCCCCGCGTGGATCCGCACCCCGCACGAATTGGTGCATGGTGCACGCAGAGTAGGGTCGTGTGGTGGGTTCAGACGACGGCGCGAGGCTCGCGACAGCGCTCGGACTTCTCCTCACCCGGCCGAACCGGACGCGTCTGTTCGGGGAGTTGCTCTCCTCGGCGGACGTCGGACTCGACGAGGCTGTCTACCCCGTGCTCAACGGTCTGGCCCGTACGGGCCAGACCACGGCGCGCAAGCTGAGCATGGAGATCGGCATCGACCGTTCGGTGGTGAGCCGGCACAGTGATCGTCTCGAGGCGCTCGGGTTGCTGCGCCGTTCGGCCGATCCCGATGACGCCCGCGCGGTCCGCCTGACGCTCACCGACGAGGGCCGGGCCGCCATCGATCGCTCTCGGCGTCGGCTGGCCGACGTCTTCCAGCGCACGCTCGACGACTGGCCCGCCGAGGACGCGCGTGCCTTCGTCGCCGGCATGGAACGCTTTGTCGCGGAGCATCTTGCCGGTCGGGGCCGGTGACCAGGCCGAATCAGGGCAGCGGACGGGGGAAGATTGCAACCTTCGTCGCCATCGCGACGACGCTCATCGGCGTGATCATCGGGATTGCCGTTCACGGCTCCTGACGGCTCGGCCTTTTCTGGTTCGAGGAACGGGTGACGAGTGTTGTCAACGAGTGTCGTCAATGCTTCATCTCTCGACGCCGGCGGTTTGGAGATTCTCGCCTTACGCTGGCCGCTAGCGACGGGGGAGACGCGCACGGCGACATAGCGGCGCCCGCGGAACATCGGGAGGCCCGTACCTGCAGGGAGGCCGCCCGGCTCGGGGGGTGCCGGGCGGCCTCGATTGATGATGACATTTGGATGGCTGTCAGGACAAGCCCGCGAGGACGGCAGGTTTCGGACAATGATCACCAGCAGTCCTGTCCGGCATCCCCGGGGACGAGTTCGATCAGTAGTCCGGAACCCGCGTCGAGATAGGCCCGTCGGGGGTTCCGAGCGTCCGGCCGGAGTTGCTCGACCAGGCATCCCGCGGCGACCGCCCGGTGCAGGCACGCCGGCAGGTCGTCGACCTCGTAGCCGATGGAGAACAACCCCTCGCCGCGTTGGTCGAGAATTTCCCGCCCTGTCCACGGCCGGTCGCCGGGTTCCACCAGCTCGACCAGGCTGCTGCCGAAGCGGCCGAACGCGATCCGGACGTCCTCGATCATGATCGGTCGATCGTGCCAGACGGCGGGGCCAGAGACGACCCGCGACTCCCACGCATCGACCCCGAGGGAGACGGCATACCGTTCCCGGGCAGCGTCGAGGTCCGCGACGAGGATGCCGAGATGGTGGAACGTCAGCTCGCCCAGCATCTCCTCGATGACCCGTGCCGCCAGCAGGGCGCAGGCCGGTGAATGGGGCGTGGTGCGGACGGACGACGACGCTGGATCCGGCGTCGTCCGGATCCAGTCCTCCCGATTCTGGATGATTGTCTCCACCACCGCGGCTCCCTCCATGCCCCTGGCCCAGGCAGAGGGCGAGGGCGCCGATCGTATCGCCGTCCTCCGTCCTCCCTGCTCTCGCCGTTCTGCGGGCTGTTCTCGCCGTTCCGCGGGTGCCGTCGATCAGGACGATCCCGTCGCGGATGGAGGCGGGATGGCCCCGACCCTCAGCGGCCCGACCTTTAGAGGGTTGCCGGAGTGGGCACCCCACCCGTGCGGGTGAGCAGATCGTCGAGGTCGTACTCGTACCAGCGGCGGAGCGGCTCGGGGGAACTCGTGCGCCCCCACTCGTACATGTGGCGCTGGGCTTCGAAGGAGCCGTCGTGCCAGCGGCGCAGCACATCGCCCAGCCGGAGCGGAGCGGGGAGGAAGTCGGCGCCGCCCAGCAGAGTGGCGAGCCGTTCGACGGCGGCGGCTGGGGCCAGCCGGCCGGCCTCGACCTCGTCCATCACGGCGCTGAGCGAGTCGAAGAAGGGCTGGAACTCCGGCAGATCGGGGCAGAAAGTGCCCAGATGTGGCGCGTCGAGCAGGCGGTCGAACAGCGCCGGATCGCCCTTTTTCAGATAGCCGAAGTAGGTTCCGACGATCCGGGAGATGCCCATGTTCCAGCCCAGGAACCACACCTTCGACCACGCCCGCCACAGGTCGAAGTCGCGGAACGAGACGTAGGAGCCGTGTACGAGCTTGTCATTGACGTCCAGGATCGTCTGGTTGAGCGTGTCGATGTGGCCGAAGCGTTCCGCCGAGAAGTCGTCGTCGGCGAGGGCCTCTATCAGGGTTGGTGCGAGGGCGTAGATGACCTGCATGGTGTTGGCCATGCCACGGGAGAACAGCGCGTCGATCGCCCCGGCTGCGTGGGACATCATCGCCCAGCGGTCACCGACCGTCCGCGAGCTGGAGTACTGGGTGCGACCGGTGGAGATCCAGTCCCAGGCGGGCCGGGCACCGGCGAACTGGCGCGCGATACTGGGGAACCGCTCAAGATAAGCGTTCCATTCCTGCTCGGCGGGTACCGAGGGATCCCTGGGGAAGCGTCGCGAGTCGAGGTTGAGCCCGACGCTGCACAGTGGGTTGGTGGCCCGCTGGTGATTGTCGAACGGGATCACCCACAGCCACCCGCCGTCGAACAGATGGTGCAGGGTGCCTTGGTGCCACAGCGACGGCTGCCCGCTCGGGAGGGTCACCTCGTCGAAGGGGGTGACCCCCACCATGTGGGTGAACAGGGTGCGGGAGTTCGTCCGGAACCGGCAGGGATCCTCTCGCAGGGCGAACTGGTTCGCCAACACGGAGTTGCGTCCTGAGGCGTCGACGACGTAGCGAACGCGGATCCGTTCGCCGGCCCCTGTCGTCAGCGTCGCGACGTCGTCGGCGAAGTCGACTTTTTCCACCATCGTGCGTTGCCGTGGTTCGGCTCCGTAACGGACGGCCGTATAGAAGAGGTAAGCATCGATGTCCTGGCGGTGCATGTGCATTTCCGGGCCGTTCGGAAACTCCGAGACGCTGCACTGAGTGACCTCTTCGGGGTTCTGGAGCGCACCCTCGTGGTGGTAGACGAATCCGAAGTTGCGCTTCACTCCGCAGGCCGAGGTGACGTGGGAGCGGACGCCCTCGAAGCTGCTCACATGGCCGAGCTCGGGGACGTCGAACCGCTGGGCGAGCAACTTCAGCAGATAGGTCGTCTCACCGATGGTCGACTCCCCGAGCGCGAAACGTGGATGCGTGCCACTGTCAATCAGAACCACGCGGTGACCGTGTCGGGCGAGGAT
>NZ_CDWWXB010000136.1:0-3039 GCF_977971855.1 Frankia sp. CoWAU3
GACGTCGGACCGGACGGCACCAACATCCGCATCAGGACAGGGTGCCGGCGCAAGCCGGCATGATCACTCACCTGGCTGGCGCGAGGAAAGGCCTGACATGAGGAAAGGCCAGGTCACCCAGGCGGTGCCGGTGCCGCCGCCGCTGCGTCCCGACGACCGGTTCGGAAACGTCGTCGATCGGATCCGCACCGTCGCCGCGGTCTGCCACGACGTCGTGGCGGTCCGCAACGAACACCGTGCCGTTACCTTCGCCCAGCTCGTCGCCTGGGTGAACGTCGTCGCCGGCCGCATCCTTCGGGAGCCCGCCGCGGCTGACCCGGACACGCCCGTCGCGGTGCTGTTGCCCCACGGCGCGAGCGGGATCGCCGCCGTCCTGGGCGTCATCGCGAGCGGCCGGCCCTGCGTGCCCCTCGACAGGATGCATCCCACCGACCGTCTCGCTCAGGTCGTGGGGCTGGCGGGGGCCTCGGTGTGCGTCACCGGACAGACTGGCTCCGCCGACCAGCGGGCTGCCGCCGCGCTGCCGGGGATCGTGGAGACTATCGACGTCGGCGACGAGCGCGTCGCCGACTGGTCCCCGGCGCTGGCTGACCGGGTGGCGTCGACTGCGCCGGGCCGATACCGATCCAGCCGTGCTCATCTTCACCTCCGGGTCGACCGGAGTACCGAAGGGTGTCGTGTGGCACCACCGCGCCCTGCTGGGCATCCACTACGCCATCCAGGTCCAGGACGTGATGCGGCTGGTTCCGGGCGACCGTCTGCCGCTTTTCCTGCCCTACTCCTTCATCTCGGGGATGAACCGGACGGTCGGTGGCCTGGTCTTCGGCACCACCCTCGAGATGTACGACCCTCGGGTCCGCGGCGTCCGCGACCTGGCCGACTGGCTGCGCGCCACCCGGCCTGCCGGCATCGTGGCCACGCCAGCGCTGATCCGGATTGTGTTCGGCTGCCTTGAGCCGGACGAGGTGCTCGACGACCTCCGATTCGTCATGTCGGTCGGCAAGGCGATCTACGCCCGCGACGTCGAGTTGGCCCGCCACCACCTACCACCGGCCGCGGCGTTCCTGGTCTCCTACGGAGCCTCGGAGCTCGGCACGGCGACCTGTGCCCCGATCTGGTCGGACGACGACCTGCCCGACGGCGTGATGCCGGCCGGGCGGCCGGTGGTTGACGTCGCGGTGAGGGTGGTCTCGCCGGATGGCATCGAGATGCCGCCCGGTGAGACGGGGGAGATCGTCGTGATGGGCCACTTCATCACGGGGGGCTACTGGCGGGTGCCGGCGGCGAGCGCGTCGCGGTTCGGCATCGGGCCGGACGGCACACCCACCTACCGCACCGGAGACCTCGGGCGCATCGACGCCAGCGGCCAGCTCAGGGTTGTCGGCCGCAACGACGCGGCCGTGAAGATCCGCGGGTACCTCGTCGAGCCGATCGAAATCGAGTCCGCCCTGCTGGCGAGCTCGGATGTGCTCGAAGCCGTCGTCGTGGCCGACAGGACCACGCAGCGGGCCCGCCTGGTCGCCTACGTCGTCCCCGTGACCGGCGCCCGGGTCTCACCGGCCTCGATCAGGCGCCTGCTACGGGCCAAGCTGCCCTCCTACATGGTGCCGGCCACCGTCATGCTGCTCACCGCACTACCGAGGACCGACCGCAGCAAGGTCGACCGACTGAACCTACCCCCCGCCGGTCCGAAATCCGGCCAGGACCCGCCCCGCGACCAGTGGGAGGAGGCCGTCGCCGGCGTGTGGGCCGCCGCCCTGCACCTCGACGACGTCGGTATCCACGACGACTTCGTCGAACTCGGCGGCGATTCCCTCATCGCCGAAGAGCTCCTCACCAGGGTCGCCGACGAACTCGGTGTCAAACTCCCCACCTCCACCGTCGCCAACGCCCCCACCGTCGCCGAGTTCACCGCCCGCCTGCGCAATGCCGGCACCGACGTCCTACGCCACCCCACCGTCGTCCCGCTGCGCACCACCAGCAGCGGCGGGCCCCTCTTCTGTTTCTGCGGCGCCGGCGGCCTCGCTGTCGGCATGCTTGGCTTCGCCCGCCACTTCGACGGCGAACGCCCCGTCTACGGCGTCCAAGCCCACGGCCTCGAATACCGCGGTCTCCCCGACTGGTCCATCTACGCCGCCGCTCGCCGTCACGCCCGCACCCTGCGCCTACTCCAACCCGCCGGCCCCTACTACCTCGCCGGCCACTCCTTCGGCGGCCTCGTCGCCCTCGAAACCGCAAGACTCCTCACCGAGGCCGGCGAGCACGTCGAACTGCTCGTCCTCATCGACAGCTTCCTGCCCGACACGTCCTCCGGCGTCTTCGCGGGAGGAGTACAGCCCTCTCAGCTTCCAGTTCCGGGGGGCCCGACCAGGAGCTCGAATCCGGCTCCAGCCTTGGACCGTGCGGGGGGATCGGCTATGGGCCCGGCGCGCGCGGGGGCTGCCGCACGGGTCCTGCTCGGCTGGGCCCGGCAGGCGGCCCAACTCCCGTTGGCTGGCGTCGTTCAGTTCAAGGGCATGAACCAGTACGACGTCTTCTACAACCAGTCGCGGGTGCTCACGAGGTTCTACCGGCCCAAGCCCTGGAACGGGCGGGCGCTAGTCTACCTGGCTGCCGCCTCGCCGCCGCACCGTACGGAGGCCTGGCGCCCGCTGCTGACCGGCGAGACGACCTACCGCACCGTGGGCGGCGACCACGACACCGTGCTGCGCGAACCCGTCGTAAGCGAGATCGCGGCCGACATCCGGGCGGTCCTCGCTGGCTGTACCAGCTCCCGCAAGGCGTGAACGGCTGCCGCTTGAGTGCTTTCGGAGTGACTGGCAGTCCTGGCGACCGGGAGAACGCGATCCCGTGGCCAGGCCGACAGCGAAAGGTCCGTGTTCGTGAGGGTGCAGGACGCAATCAATGTCGAGGACTTCCGGGAACTGGCGCGCCGCAGGCTTCCCCGGGCGGTTTTCGACGCCATGGAGGGCGGCGCCGGCGACGAGGTGTCGCTCAGGCGTAACCGCACGGCGTTCGACCGCATCGAGTTCCGCCCAC
>NZ_CDWWXB010000136.1:3301-9605 GCF_977971855.1 Frankia sp. CoWAU3
TGTCGATGCCGATCATGCTGGCGCCCACGGGCGCGGGCCGCCTCGCGCGGTCGTCCGCGGAGATCGCTGTGGCGAGGGCCGCGGCGCGGGCGGACATCGTGTACATGCAGAGCACCGTGGCAGCCTTCCCGCTCGAGGATGTCGCCGCGCGCTCGACCGGCACGCTGTGGTATCAGCTCTACCTGCCCCCCAACCGCGCCGAGGTCGGGAACCTCGTCCGGCGGATCGCGGCGGCGGGTTACCGGGCCCTGGCCATCACCATCGACACGCCGGTCCTGGGCAACCGTGAGCGCGACACCCGCAACAAGCTCATGAGTCGGCCGCCGCATCCCAAGATGCTGCTGCAGGGGGCCAGCAAGCCGGCGTGGGCGACCGATTTCATCCGCGGCAAATTCGACTTCATGGGCAAATTCGACTTCATGCGCGGCCAATTCGGCGCCGGCCGTCCCGGCGGCCCGTCCCGGCTAAGCCTCAACCAGACCCGAGCGACAATCAAATCGTCGTCGGACTGCGTCACCTGGGAGGACGTCGAGCGGATCCGGTCGTTGTGGGAAGGCCCGTTGCTCCTCAAGGGCCTGATGCGCGGGGACGAATGCGACCGGCTCGTCGAGCTGGGCGTCGACGGTGTCGTGGTCTCGAACCATGGCGGGCGGCAGTTGGACGGCCTCCCCGCGACCATCGATATCCTGCCGGAGGTGGTTGACGCGGCGGCGCGCAGACTCACGGTGTTCCTCGACGGAGGTGTCCGGCGAGGCAACGACGTGGTCAAGGCGCTGGCCCTCGGCGCCGCGGGGGTCTTCGTGGGTCGGCCCTACCTGTACGGCCTCGCCGCGGGCGGCGAGGCCGGTGTCCTACGGATGATTGAACTGCTACGCGTGGAATTCGACCACGCGATGGCGCTGCTCGGCGCCGCGACCGTGGCGGACCTCGACCGCAGCCTCGTCTCGGGCGCACGTATCCCCAGCACCCTCTCACCGTCGACGCGATAGGCCATGCCTGTCGACGGCCGAGCTGGGCTGCTTGGCGACCTTCCGTCACCGCCTGCTACCTTAACGGCATGCTCTCCGTGTCGTGGCAGGGACCCGGCACCGCCGGTCTCCGGACAGCCGTCAGCGAACGTTCGTATGCCAGAGGTGTGCACTACGCCCAGCAGAGCGCGGTTACGAGGATCGACTGGGACCCCGACGAGAACACCCTCCAGGGCCGGGTGCGTGGAAGCGGCGGCGAGGTCTACGCGACGAACGCGCAGTTCTCGGGTGACGGTCCGTCCTCTTGGACGTTCCAGTACGGCTCGTGCACCTGCCCGGTGGGCGCCGACTGCAAGCACGTCGTGGCACTGGTGCTGACGGCCACGACAGGCGCGACGGCCACGGCGAGCGCGGCAACGGGTGCGGCGGCGGCCCCCGGCCCATCGGCGCGGCGGTCCGGGTCCTCCCCGCGGTCGGCTCGGCCCCGGCAGGCTCGGCCCCGGCCGTCCCGGTCGGCTGCCTGGACCGAGGACCTGGGAGAGCTGCTGGGTTCCTCGCCCGCCGTCGGCGGCGGCCATGGCGGGGCCGGCGGGACGACGCCGTTGGCCGTCGAGCTGAGCTTCACGGCGGATCCGCCGGCCCACGGCGGCGGGTCCGAGCTGGGCCTGCGGGTCACGGCCCGGCTGGTGCAGCCGGGCCGGAACGGCTGGGTCAACGCCATCGGGTGGGACGTCCTCAACGCGGCGTACCAGACCCGCGAGTACCAGCAGCCGCAGGTACGGCTGCTGCAGGAGTTCTTCGCCGTGTACCGGGCCCATGAGGAGCGGTACGGGTACTCGTACTACTCCTCCTACTCTTCCGGCGGCGCGAAACGACTCGATCTCTGCGCGTTCGAAAGCCGGCAGCTCTGGTCGATGCTCGACGAGGCCGAGGCGGTCGGCCTCCGGTTCGTGCATGCCCGCAAGAAGCTCGGCGACGTGAGCCGGTACGGTTCCGCGGAGCTGTGCCTGAACGTCACCCAGGACGAGAGCACGCAGTCGCTGGTCGTGGCTCCTCTGCTCCGCCTCGGCGGGACGGCGACGGACGCCGCCGTGTTCTCGTTCATCGGCCGCGACGGCCACGGCGTCGTGTACGTCGACCGGGCGGAGGTCCTGGCCTCCGACGACCATCGGGACTGGCACGTCCGGCTCGCGCGGCTCGCCCAGCCGGTGCCGCCACGGCTGCAGCGGATGGCGGTCGGGAACGGGAGCCTGCGGGTGCCCCGCAGCGAGGAGTCCCGCTTCCGCGCGGAGTTCTACCCGCGCCTGCGGCGCCTGGCCCCCGTCGTGTCCAGCGACGGTTCCTTCGAGCCGCCGGAGGTGCCGCCGCCGGCCCTGGTGCTGCACGCCTCCTACGGCGATGACCACGAGCTCGACCTCAGCTGGGGATGGGCCTACGAGGTCGGCGGCGAGCGGATCCACGTGCCGCTGTACGCGACGGAACCGGACGGCACCGAACCGGACGGCACGATGCTGCCCGCCGCGACGCCGCCCGCCGCGGAACCGGACGGGTTACGGGATCCGCGCCAGGAGCAGGACGCGTTGCGGGGCGTGCTGGCGGCGCTGGATCTGCCCTCCGGCACGGCCGCCCTGCTCGCCGGTGACCAGGGTTCCGGTCTGCGGCCACGGGTGCGGCTGCGCGGCGTCGACACGATGCGCGCGACGACGGAGCTGCTCCCGTTGCTGGCGGACCGGCCCGGGGTGGCCGTCGAGGTCAGCGGTGACCCCGCGGCCTACCGGGAGGCCGGCGACTCGCTGCTCATCGGCCTGTCCACCGACGACGTGGTGGGCGAGACCGACTGGTTCGATCTCGGGGTCACCGTCACCGTGGAGGGCCGGCAGGTGCCGTTCACGGACGTCTTCCTGGCGCTGAGCCAGGGGCAGTCGCACCTGCTCCTCGCCGACGGCGCCTACTTCAGCCTGCAGAAGCCCGAGCTACAGTCGTTGCGGCGGCTGATCGAGGAGGCGCGGGCGCTGCAGGACTCACCCGGCGGTCCGCTGCGGATCAGTCGGTTCCAGGTCGGGCTGTGGGAGGAGCTCGCCGGGCTCGGTGTGGTCGAGCGCCAGGCGCAGTCGTGGCGCCAGCAGGTGACGGGGCTGCTGGAGCTGGGTGCCGAGGGCCAGCTCGAACAGGAGCCGCCGGCGACGCTCGCGGCGACGTTGCGCTCCTACCAGCTCGACGGTTTCCGGTGGCTGGCGTTCCTGTGGAAGTACCGGCTGGGCGGGGTGCTCGCCGACGACATGGGCCTGGGAAAGACGCTGCAGACGCTGGCGCTGGTCTGCCACGCCCGGCAGGCCGATCCCGAGCTCGCGCCGTTCCTCGTCGTCGCGCCGACGAGCGTCGTGTCGAACTGGGCCGCGGAGGCGGCCCGGTTCGCGCCCGGGCTGCGAACGGTGGCGATCCGCGACACGCAGCGGCGGCGTGGCGAGGCCCTCGACGAGGCGGTGTCGGGCGCCGACCTGGTGATCACCTCGTACACGCTCTTCCGCCTCGAGCACGAGGAGTACGCGAGCCTGGCCTGGTCGGGCCTGATCCTCGACGAGGCCCAGATGATCAAGAATCACCAGGCGAAGGCCTACCGGTGCGCCCGGCTGCTGCCGGCGCCGTTCAAACTGGCCGTCACCGGGACCCCGATGGAGAACAACCTGATGGAGCTGTGGTCGCTGCTGTCGGTGGCCGCGCCCGGCCTGTTCCCGAACCCGATCCGCTTCCGCGACTACTACGCCCGGCCGGTCGAGAAGCAGAACGACGTCGAGCTGCTCGCCCAGCTCCGACGGCGGATCAGGCCGCTGATGATGCGCCGCACCAAGGAACAGGTGGCGCCCGAGCTCCCGCCAAAGCAGGAACAGGTCCTGGAGGTGGACCTGCACCCGCGGCACCGCAGGCTCTACCAGACCTATCTGCAACGGGAACGGCAGAAGGTGCTGGGCCTGGTCGACGACATGAACCGCAACCGCTTCACGATCCTGCGCTCGCTGACCCTGCTGCGCCAGCTCAGCCTGCACGCCGGCCTGGTGGACGACCACCACGCAGACCTGCCGTGCGCCAAGATCGACGCTCTGTTCGAGCAGCTCACCGACGTTGTCGACAGTGGTCACCGGGCCCTGGTCTTCAGCCAGTTCACCGGATTTCTCGGCAAGGTACGCGAACGGTTGTCCGCCCTCGGTGTGGAGCACTGCTACCTCGACGGCCGGACCCGCGACCGGTCCACCGTGCTCAAGCGGTTCAAGACGGGGTCGGCCCCGGTTTTTCTCGTCAGCCTGAAAGCCGGCGGGTTCGGCCTGAACCTGACCGAGGCGGACTACTGTTTCCTGCTCGATCCGTGGTGGAATCCCGCGACCGAGGAACAGGCGGTCGACCGGACGCACCGCATCGGGCAGTCCCGCAACGTCATGGTCTACCGCCTCGTCGCCCGGGACACGATCGAGGAGAAGGTGATGGCGATGAAGGGCCGGAAGGCGCGGCTGTTCTCCAGCGTCATGGACGACGGTGACGTGTTCAGCTCGACGCTCGACGCCGACGACATCCGCGAGCTGTTCGCCTGACGCCCCCGGACCGCCCCCTGCCTCGTGGCCGGTGGCCTGACGGGCGCGGGCGGGTTCACCCGGTTCCAGCGGTTCGCCTGGTTCCACTGATGGGCGCCCATCGGGGCCTGTGGCCGGGCCGTCGACCGGCAGTTAGGCGAGGTCAGGGCGTCGGCGCCTGTCAGGGTGACGACGTCGGGTTCCACGCACCGGGGCGGACCTCTACGGTGATGCCTCGTGCGGGTCATCTGGGCGGCGTTGGCCGCGATCGTCGTGTCCGTCGGGGTACTGACCGGCTGCAATGCGTCCCCCGCGGCGGACGCGGCCGCGGCGGGGACATCGGTGAGCACGTCGGCGGTGCCGATCGCGGCCGCCGGGGAGTGCGGGGGCAGGGTGACCGACCTCGCCGGGGTCGAGAAACTCCTCTCCGAACCGGTCGGCTGCCCGGGCGGCACGAACAGCTTCTGGCACGGCGAACTCGGCGACGCGTGGACACCACCGCGGTTCGTCCCCTACCGGGACGGCCAGGTTCCGCGGGACGCCTGCGGCGCGCAGGTGAACGATCCCAAGCAGTTCGCGGACAACGCACTGTACTGCCAGCTCGACGACACCGTCGCCTACAGCGTCGACTTCATGACGGAGCCGTTCCAGGCGGGTGGAGCGTCCTACCCGCTGTTTGTGATCATGCACGAGCTGGGCCATCGGGGCAACCGGATCGGCGGGACGATCGGCGTGGTGTCGCGCGCGGAGGAGAACCAGGCCGACTGCTTCGCCGGCCGCCAGGCCAAGAGCGCGCACGACGCCAAGCGCATCGCGTTCACCGACGCGCTGCAGGGCGCGCTGCTGTTCTACAGCATCGGCGACACCCGCGACAGCGGCTGGTTCGACCAGGAGGCGGCCTCCGCCCCCGGCGCCCACGGCACCCCCCGTCAACGCGCCCAGGCCTTCTCCTTCGGCTACCTGCGCGACAGCGACACCTGCCACCGGCTCGGCCAGTCCAAGAGCGGAAGCGTGCCGCTGTTCTGACCCAGATACGCCAGTAGTGGTGGCAGGCGCGGATCTTCGGTAGGTCTGAGGTGATGTGAACCTGGCTGGCCCGGTTGATCGCTTCGTCGCCGTCGCCCAGTTCGACTGCGGCAGCGACGACGTGCACGCCGGTGTTGGCCGGACGGAGCGGTAGGAGCCGTCGGGAAAGCTTTCCAGCACGGGAAGGGTGAGATTCGCCTTGACGCGCCACAGGAGGTCGGCGCCGGTCTCCGCGGCGGCGCACCACAGCTCGTAGCCGTAGAAACTACGGTCGGCTATGACAAGCATGCCGGGTTCCAGCCGGCTCAGGATCTGGCGGGCCAGCGTGGTCTCACCTGTTCGGCATCCACCGAGCCCGGCGGCGAGAAACGCACGGCTCCCGCACTCGACGAGCCCGAGAACCTGGACCTTCGGGTAGGCGCTGGCCTTCGATCCGTTCTGGAGCTTCTCGAACTCCTCGCGGTTGGCGGGAGTGTCGGGGATATCCAGACTGAACCCGTCGATCGCCATCAGCCGCCGGTCGGCCAGGAACGCCCCTTTCAAGCCGGGATGCGCGATCGGTTCCGCTGCCCGTTCGAACAGCACGCGCAGCGGCTCCTCCCCGAGCCGTTTCCGCGCGTGCGTGAGACCGCTTCCGGTCGGGACCTCCCAGTCCCGCCACCAGCCGAACACCTTCAGGCCCGCGACAAGCTTCTCCATGACCTCCTCGTAGTCGTCATCGAAGAACAGCCACATCGCCAGCGTTAA
>NZ_CDWWXB010000137.1:0-1914 GCF_977971855.1 Frankia sp. CoWAU3
ACACGGGGACGCGTGCGGAAACCAGGTCCCGCCGCCACCTCCGGGCGGAGACCGGCCGAAGGTCCGCCGCTATCCACCAAGCGCCGGCGAGCGCCGGAAAGATCGCGAACGGGAGATGCCCGGACTCTTTCCCGGGATACCAGGCGAAACCCCGAACCCGCATTGAAAATTAGTATACCGATTCCCCGAGGCCCTACTTCGACGACGTCGGAGGCGGGCCTCACGTATATGCGGAACGGCGCGGTCCAGAATACTGGCCATTTCCCTCCGACACCCGCCGGGACACCACGACACGAAAGCGGAGTCGGGGACCCCGAAAATCCCGGACGGCAGCCGGCCCCGATCGCCCAGAGCCAGCCTTTCGTGACATAGCAGAGACCAAAAATTAACAATCGAGGAACAGGAAGGTAACTGGGCACGGCAAGGCTCCGGTCGAACCCTCCCGTCATTCGCGGCCTGGGTCGGCTGGCCAGGCCGATCACGAAGTCGCTCCGTAACGTGCAGGATCAACCACGGGGAGTATGAGTGAGTTATCAGGCCGAGTACATCTGGATCGACGGCACCGAGCCCGAGCCGCTGATGCGCAGCAAGACCCGCATCATCAGGGACGGTAAGGAACCGGAGATCTGGGGCTTCGACGGCTCGAGCACCAACCAGGCGCCCGGATCGAACTCGGACTGCGTGCTGCGGCCCGTCTTCGTCACGCCCGACCCGCTGCGGGGTGGCGACAACCTCCTGGTGCTCTGCGAGGTCGAGCTGACCGACTTCACGCCGCACCCGACGAACACCCGGGCCGCCGCCCGGACCGTCGCCGAGAAGTACGCCGACATGACGCCGATGTTCGGCATCGAGCAGGAGTACACCTTCTTCAAGGACGGCCGTCCCTACGGCTGGCCGGAGGTCGGCTACCCCGCGCCGCAGGGACCGTACTACTGTGGCGTCGGCGGCTCGAAGATGCCCGGCCGCCAGATCGTCGAGAGGCACGCGCAGGCCTGCCTCGACGCCGGTCTCGCCATCGAGGGCACCAACGCCGAGGTCATGATGGGCCAGTGGGAGTTCCAGATCGGCGTGCTCCCCGCCCCGGCGATCGGCGACCAGATCTGGTTGGGCCGCTGGCTGCTCCACCGGATCGCCGAGGACTACGGCGTCGAGGTGTCGTTCGCCGCCAAGCCGATCCCGGGCGACTGGAACGGCGCCGGCGCGCACACCAACTTCTCCACCAGGCAGACGATGGAGGGCTGGGACGCCATCGTCGCCTGCTGCGAGGCGCTCGGCACCCGGGTGCTGGAGCACGTGACCCACTACGGTCACGGCATCCAGGACCGGCTGACCGGTAAGCACGAGACGGCTCCGTGGAACAAGTTCTCCTGGGGCGCCTCCGACCGCGGCGCGTCGATCCGCATTCCGTGGGCTGTCGAGAAGGCCAAGAAGGGCTGGCTGGAAGACCGTCGCCCGAACGCGAACATGGACCCGTACCTGGTCTCCGCGCTCATGATCGACACCTGCTGCAGCGCCTTGGCCGGCGACAAGCCGACGCTGTTCGTGCCGTCCCAGACCACCCCGGCCCCGGCCGAGGCGACCGTCTGACGAATGGTCACCATCCCGGAGTACAGGCGGCCGTGGCGGTGCTCCCGACGACACGACCGCCTGCCGCCCGGTCTTACGGTGGCGCGGTTCCAGCACCACCGGACGTACTAGCCGAAATCCGCGGTCCGCTCGCGCGCGAACACCTCCTCGACGACGGCGCGGGCCAGCGCCGCCGACCGGCGGTGCTCGGCGACGAGCTCGCCGGCCCGGTCGGCGGGATATCCCGCCGCGCTCGCCATCGCCTCCAGACCGGGCGGGCGGTCGGGGACGACGTCCGGACGCGGCCAGCCGGCCAGCGTGCTCGCGTTGCGGATGCGGGAGGCGGAC
>NZ_CDWWXB010000137.1:2376-2908 GCF_977971855.1 Frankia sp. CoWAU3
CTCCGCCTCGCTCGCGTCGAGCAGACCGGCGACGACCGCGGCCCCCAGGCCTTCGAGCGTCGACGTCGTGCGCAGCGTGGGAATCTGCCGGCCGTGGCGCAACTGGAGGATCTGCACCGCCCATTCCACGTCGGTCAGCCCCCCGGGGCCGAACTTCAGGTGCAGCGTACGATCGACTCCCCGTGGGATCCGTTCCCGCTCCATCCGCCCGCGCAGGCGGATGATCTCTTCCAGGGCGCCCGCGGGAAGCGTGGTCGGGTAACGCACCGTGTCCGCCAGCCGGCAGAACCGGTAGGCGAGCCCGGGATCACCGGCCAGGGGCTCCGCCCGCAGCAGCGCCTGCGACTCCCACTCCTGCGACCACCGTTGGTAGTAGGCCGCGTACGCCTCCAGCGTGCGCGAGGCCGGGCCGCTGCGCCCCTCCGGACGCAGCGCCGTGTCCAGGCGCAGCGCCGGATCGGGTCCGGGAACGGCCAGCAGCCGGTGCAGCTCACCGACCACCTCGGCGACGGCCCTGCTCGCCCGGTCCGCC
>NZ_CDWWXB010000137.1:3213-9874 GCF_977971855.1 Frankia sp. CoWAU3
GCCGGCCCATCGCGATCATCGAGATCCGCGCCGGCAACGACTCCGGGTCACCTCCGGCGACCCTGCGCTCGGCGACGAGCAGGGACGCGGCAATGGTGGCGGCCGCGGCGTCCGCCAGCGCCCGGCCCACGGCTGCGACGTCCTGCAGGCCGAGCAGGTCCGCGCAGGCGACCCGGACCAGTTCGACGCGGCGCACCGCCCGGGCCCGCCCGACGGCCTCCTCCCAGTCGGGGTTGCGGTGGGCGATCGCCACCATGGTCCGAACCAGTGCCTCCCGCGGCACCGGGACGAGATCGTCCTCGGTGCGCAGCAGCCGCACCGACTCCGGCACGCGGGCCATCAGGTCCGCCACGTACCGGCTGGTCGCGAGCACCCGGGCGAGCCGGTCCGCGGCGCCGGCGGAGTCCCGCAGCAGCCGCATATACCACGGGGTGCGCCCGAGTGCCTCGCTGACCCGCCGATAGGCCAGCAGCCCGGCGTCGGGATCGGGGGCGTCGGCGAAGGTGGGCAGCATCGTCGGCAACAGGTGGCGTTGGATCGCGGCCGTCCGGCTCACCCCGCTGGTCAGCGCCTCGATATGGCGCAACGACCGGTCCGGCGCGGCGAAGCCGAGCGCGGCCAGCCGGTCGGCCGCCTCCTGGGGGGTGAGGCGGATCTCCTCCGTCGACAGGCGGGCGACCGCCTCCAGCAACGGCTGGTAGAAGAGCTTCTCGTGCAGCGATCGGACGGATCGGACCACCCGAGCGTGGGCCTCCTCGAACGCCTCCGCCGTGCGCAACCCCATCGACCGGGCCAGCCAGCGCAGCTCGGTGGAGTCCCGGGGCAGCGTGTGCACCCGGCGCAGCCGTTGCAGCTGAAGGCGGTGCTCGGCGTTACGGAGAAAACGATAGGCGTCGGCGAGCCCGGCCGCGTCGCGCCGACCGACGTAGCCGCCGCGGGCCAGACCGTCGATGGCGCCCAGGGTGGAGGCGACCCGCAGCTTGGCATCCACCCGGCCGTGGACGAGTTGCAGCAGCTGGACGGCGAACTCGACGTCGCGCAGGCCGCCCGGGCCCAGCTTGAGATTGCGCTCCGCCTCCGCGCGGGACAGCGTCGACTCCACCCTGCGCCGCATCGCCCGCACGTCGGCCACGAAGCCGGGACGGGAGGCCGCCGTCCACACCATGGGCGCGACCATCGCGCAGAACTCGGCGCCCAACGCCAGGTCTCCCGCGATCGGGCGGGCCTTGAGTAACGCCTGGAACTCCCAGGTCCGGGCCCAGCGACGGTAGTAGGCGTGGTGGCTGGCGAGCGTGCGGACCAGGGCACCGTCCCGGCCCTCCGGGCGAAGCCCCACATCGACCTGGAACAGCGCACCGGCAGCGGTGACGGTGCCGGCGGCCCGGACCAGCCCCTCCGCCAGCCGCGTCGCCGCCGTCAGTACCGCCGACCCGGCCGGTGCCGCCCCGCTCTTCCCCCCGTTCGCCGTACCGTTTGCCGCATCGCGGGGTGCCGTCGGCTCGGCGACGAACACGACATCGACGTCGCTGACGTAGTTCAGTTCCCGTCCGCCGCACTTGCCCATGCCGATCACGGCGAGCCGGACCGGGGGCAGCCGCGGGTCGAGCCCGGCACGGGCGACCGCCAGCGCCGCGTCCAGCGCGAATCCCGCCAGATCGGCGAGTTCGGCCGTGGCCTCGTCGAGCGGCACCGCGCCGGTCAGGTCCCGCGCCGCGAGGACCAGCAGCGCCCTGCGGTGCGCGATCCGCAGGGCGTCGAGGATCTGGGGACCGTCGCCCGCAGCCCGGGGCGCCGGATCGTCCTGATCCGCGCCGACCGCGCGCAGCAGACCTGCCCGCACGCTCGCCGCATCCGGCGGGGCGGTGACCACCTCGTCGGCTTCCAGGATGCGCCAGTCCGCCGGATGGCGGGCAAGATGATCGCCAAGCGCGATGCTCGCGCCGAGCACGGCGGCGAGCCGTTCCCGCAGCCCCTCGTGGCGGGCCAGCGCGCCGACGAGGGCCGCGCCCCCGGCCGGGCCGAGGGCGTCCACGAGCCGGTCCAGCGCGGCGAGAGCCCGGTCCGGATCGGCCGCGGCCGCCAGCGAGCCGGCCACGACGTTGGCCTCGAGCCGTTCCTCGCGCACGATTCCCACGGTGGCGGGACCGGGCAGGACATCCCTGCCGGCGGTGGGCGACTGGACGGCCGGAGTGAGCAGGCCGAGGCGGCGCATCGTCGTCTCGACCCGGTCGACGTCGGTGAAGCCGAGCCGCGCGAGCTGCGCGGCGACCGAACTCCCCCGCGGATGGGCCGGGACCGGTCCCGGCCCGACCGGTCCCGGCCCAACCGTGGGGAGCCGGGTGCCGGTCCGCCCGGTCATAGCACCGGCAGGTACCGGTCGATCTCGAACGGGGTCACCTGCCGACGGTATTCCAGCCACTCGGCCCGCTTGTTCCGCAGGAAGAAGTCGAACAACTCGTCGCCGAGGGTCTCCCGCACAAGCGCGGAATGCTCCATCACCTTGACCGCCTCGGCGAGCGAGCCGGGCAGGGCGGTGATCCCGCGCTCACGGCGCTGCGTGTCGGTGAGCGTCCAGACGTCGTCCGCCGAAGCCGGTGGCAGCTCATAACCGCCCTGGACACCCCGCAGGCCGGCTGCCAGCACCAGGGCGAAGGTGAGATACGGGTTGCACGCGCTGTCCGGCAGCCGGAACTCCACCCGGGTGGCGTTGGATTTGTGGAGCTTGTAGAGCGGAACCCGCACGAGCGCCGAACGGTTGTTGTGGCCCCAGCACACATAGGCCGGCGCCTCCAGCACCTCGCCGGCCTGCTGGTCACCGATGAGCCGCTTGTAGGAGTTCACCCACTGGTTGGTCACCGCGGTGATTTCGGCGGCGTGCGCGAGGAGCCCGGCGATGAAGGCCTTCGCCACCTTGGACAGCTGATAGTCGTCGGTCGGGTCGTGAAAGGCGTTACGGTCGCCCTCGAAAAGGCTCAGATGGGTGTGCATCCCCGACCCGGCCTGGTTACCGAACGGCTTGGGCATGAAGGTGGCGTAAATACCCTGCCGCAACGCCACCTCCCTGACCACCTGGCGGAAGGTCATGATGTTGTCGGCGATGGTGAGGGCGTCGGCGTAGCGGAGATCGATCTCCTGCTGGCCGGGGGCCACCTCGTGATGGCTGAACTCCACCGAGATACCCAGCCGTTCGAGCATGCTGATGGCCTGTTGCCGGAAATCATGGCTGATGTCATTGGGGGTCAGGTCGAAGTAGCCTGATTCGTCCACCGGCGGGGGCACCGGGCCACCGCGCTTCGGCGGCTCCCTGAGCAGGAAGAACTCGATCTCCGGATGGGTGTAAAACGTGAACCCCGCGTCGGCAGCCCTGGCCAGCGCGCTCCGCAGCACCCAGCGCGAGTCGGCGGCGGCGGGCGTGCCGTCCGGCATCACGAGGTCGCAGAACATCCGGGCCGTAAGCGGATGTTCACCGCGCCAGGGAAGCACCTGGAAGGTGGAGGGGTCGGGCCGGGCCAGCATGTCGGCCTCGTGCACCCGCGCAAAGCCCTCAATGGCGGATCCGTCGAAACCGATACCCTCCGCCAGCGCCCCCTCCAGCTCCGCGGGGGCGATCTCCACCGACTTCAGGTACCCGAGTACGTCGGTGAACCAGAGTCGAACGAAGCGGATGTCCCGCTCCTCCAGAGTCCGGAGAACGAACTCCTGCTGTTTGTCCATAGTGCCTCCGCGCTGAGGATGTGGACTCGACGATACGGGCCACCCGATGTGCTTATCCCGACCCTAGCGACTACATCCGTTCATCGCCGTGATGTTGCCTGGTAGCAACCCGTCCGCCAACGGCGTGTTACCTACCCTCCCGACACGGGACCTAACGGCCCACGCCGCGACCGCCTACGCTGCAACCATGGCCCAGCTGCGGATCGCCCTCGCCCAGGTGGACACGACCGTCGGGGACCTCACCGGTAACGCCGACCTGGTCAGCACCTGGACGAAACGGGCCGTCGCCAACGGCGCTCATCTGATTGCCTTCGGTGAACTCACGTTGACCGGCTATCCGCCGGAGGACCTCGTCCTGCGCCGCTCCTTCGTCGCCGCGAGCCAGCGGGCGCTGGTAGCTCTGGCCCGCCGGCTGGCCGAGGAGGGGTGTGGCAAGATCGCCGTCGTCGTCGGCTACCTAGACGCGTCCGCGCAACCCGCGCCGAATGTGGGACGCCCGGCCGGTGAACCGCAGAACGCCGCCGCGGTGCTCTGGGGCGGCGAGGTTGTCGCGCGTTACGCCAAGCATCACCTGCCGAACTACGGCGTCTTCGACGAGTTCCGCTACTTCGTGCCCGGCATGGCCTTTCCGGTGCTGCGGCTGCACGGGATCGACGTGGGCCTGACGATCTGCGAGGACCTGTGGCAGCAGGGCGGGCCGATCACCGTGGCCCGCCGGTCCGGGGTCGGCCTCGTCCTGTGCATCAACGGCTCCCCCTACGAGCAGGGGAAGTCCTTCCAGCGCGACGCCCTGTGTGCCGAGCGCGCCCGGGAGGCCGCGGCCGCCCTGGCCTACGTCAACCTTGTCGGCGGGCAGGACGAGCTGGTCTTCGACGGGGACTCCCTCGTCGTCGACGCCGCGGGGGAACTCGTCGCGCGGGCGCCGGTCTTCAGCGAGGCGCTGCTGATCACCGACCTGGACCTGCCCGCGGCCGGTTCCGGCCCGGCGCGGGCGGTGTCCGGGGCCGTCGACGCCGAGGACGGCACGACGATGACGGTGACGCGCACGGTACTGGCCGCCGAGCCGCTGGCACCGTTCACCCCCCTGCCTCCGGTCGTGGCCGACCGCCCCGAGCCCGCCGGGGAGCTGTACACCGCACTGGTCACCGCCACCCGCGACTACATCCGTAAGAACGGCTTCTCCTCGGTGGCGCTCGGGCTGTCCGGCGGTATCGACTCCGCGCTCGTCGCGACCATCGCGGTCGACGCGATCGGCGCCGACGCCGTCCACACCGTCGCCCTGCCCTCGGGCTACTCGTCGGGGCATTCGGTGACCGACGCCGCCGAACTCGCCCACCGCCAGGGCACGCGGCACGCCGTGGTGCCCATCGAGCCGATCGCCGCCGCGTTCCGCGCCGCCGCAGCCGCCCTCGGCGGGTTGCACGGCCTCGCGGACGAGAACCTGCAGGCCCGGGTGCGCGGAACGCTGCTCATGGCGTTGTCGAACCAGCATGGGCACCTGATCCTCACCACCGGCAACAAAAGCGAGCTGGCAACGGGGTTCTCCACCCTCTACGGGGACAGCGCCGGCGGCTACGCTCCCATCAAGGACGTCTCGAAGACCCGCGTCTGGGGGCTGGCGCGCTGGCGCAACGCCGCCGCGGAGAAGCGTGGCGAGGCGCCACCCATTCCCGATGAGATCATCGTCAAGGCGCCGTCCGCCGAGCTTGCCCCGGGCCAGCTCGACTCCGACCGGCTGCCCGACTACGGCATCCTCGATCCCGTCCTGGACGACTACGTCAGCCACGACCGGGGCCGGGCCGAGCTGATCGCGGCCGGGCACGATCCGGCCGTGGTGGACAAGGTGATCCGGCTCGTCGACCTCGCCGAGTACAAGCGCCGCCAGAACCCGCCCGGGCCGAAGATGACCTCCAAGGCGTTCGGCCGCGACCGCCGACTGCCGATCACCTCCCGCTGGCGCGAGAACCCGCCGGCCTGACCAGCCGCGCGGGCCGGGGCCAGCCGCGCGGCTCGAGTCGAGCCGCTACAGCCGGCACCCGTTTCATGCCTGGCCCTTACGCCCCATACCCAGTGCCTTTCGGTACAGCTCCGGGACGCGGTAGCGCTCGGTGTCATCGCGTGTACCAAGATCGATGCCGAGGAGGCCGGCCTCCAGCCCGAGGTTCTCGACGTCCGAGTCGACCTCCAGCTCTCGCGCCGGAAACGGCGTACGTCCGATTCCCCGGAGCGCATCGAACAAGGGAACGAGCTCGGCAAACTCGTCCTGCAGGGAGTCGATTTCCTGTTCACTGATGTCATCCAGCGACTCCACGAGCGCCCGGGGACGTATCAGGCTGCGCTCGTAGTAGGGCGGTGCCAGCGACAGTCGCCGCTCTCGGTCAGCGGCGAGGTGGAAAAGCCGGACAAGCGAGCGTGGCGAGTGGTTTCCATTGCTGTCCGAAAGTCGGCGCCATACCCAGTTGTACGTGAAAGCGGTCTTGCCACCGGAGATCCGCTCACCAACCAGCACGCGCCACGCATTGAGCACCTGCGGCTGCGGCCACCTCTCGACCAGCTCCGGCAAAAAGCGCTGCAACCCGGGTTCCGGCACCCTCTCACGAACGAGATCAGCGACGGCCGGCACCCGGAGCGCCTGCTTGACGACCACCTTGAGATAATCGGTCTGGTTTGCCCAGGACAACGTCACGTCGCGACCGAAGAAATGTGACTTGTTCGGTAGCTGAACGGTTCTCTAGATGTCCTCCCTGAGCATGATCTTCATCCGAAGATTCACCAGCTCGTCACCCAGGGCCGCGCAGAGATCACGCTACGTTGTGATCGGTGACGTTTTGTAGACGTGCTGTGGGGTGACTCGGGGCGCCCTGGGCGACACAGCGCGAGCGAAGCGTCTCTTTCCCCATGCGTACCCGGCACGGGCCGCGCAAACCAGCTCCGCACGCCCAGATAT
>NZ_CDWWXB010000138.1:0-6646 GCF_977971855.1 Frankia sp. CoWAU3
CCCCCGCCCACCCCGGCGGCGGCGTCACCGGCCGCGAGCCGTTCGGGTAGTCCCGCGGCACCGCCTCCCCCGAGCCGCACGGGGAATCCGGTCAGTTCGGCCGGAACCGCGCGTTCGACGCCCGGCCGTACGAGTGCCTCCCCAACGCCGGCACCGACACCGATGCCGACACCGCCCCGACCCGCGTGGTTCGAGCGCGAAGTCTCAAGGACCTCCGCCGGTTCCGGTGCCAGGGTGCCACCCGTTCCCGGCGTTGAGGAGGGTCCTCGGCCGCGAGGAGTGCCGGCGCCCGTTCCCGTCCGGGATCATCGAGAACCTGGAAGGGACCCCCTGGAGGCCCCGGCTGGGCGTCGGACGGCCGCCCGTACCGACGGGGATGACCATGTACTCGATCATGATCGTGGTCGTCCACGGGCGTCGCGTTCCGCCGACCCGCGGACCATGCGGGTGCGCCGACAGCTCAGGCCCGATCTCAAGCCGGATCCGATGCCCTCCGGCACGAGGGACGAGGCGTGGCCCCTACCGGTCTCCGGCGCGGGGCAGGGCGGCGAGCCGGTGACCGATGCCTATTCCTACCCCGCCTCCTACCCTGACCAGGCCTTCGACCGCCGACTGCACGCGCATCCCGGGCGGAACCGGGGCGCGGGTGACGACCATGACCTGCAGGATCAGGAACGGCGTACGGACCCGGGGCCGCGGCCGGTTGTCCCGCGTCCGCAGGCCTTGCCCGAGACGCATCGTCCGTCGAGGCCGTCCGAACAGCCAAGGCCGTCCGAACAGCCGACGCCGTCCGCTTTCCCACCGGCCACCGCGCCCCGGCCGGTCGTCCCGCCCCGGCCGGTCGCCGCACTGATGGTGGTGCTGGCGGCCGTCGGCGCCGGCATCGGTTCCGTCCTGCCGTGGAGCGAGATGTCCAGCGGCGACGAGACACGTACGTTCAGCGGTCTCGTGGTTGGAGACGGGCGCACCATCGGTGTCCTGGCGGTCATACTCGGTGCCATCGGGGTGGGACGGTTGGTGCGTCGGCCGCTTGCCGGTGCGATCGATGTCGCCCTCGCCCGAATCATCGCAGTTCTGATCGTGATCATCACCGCTCTGGACCGGGTCTACGGGCCGCCGACCCTCGCATCGTTCCGCGCGATTTCCGCGGATGCAATCTCGATCCGTCCACAGGCAGGGATCGCGGTGTGCCTCGGCGCCGGCCTCCTCGCCCTGATCGGGGCGATGCTGCTCCAGCCGAGGACGAAGCCCCCTCGAAGATGACCTGTCCGCATCGATCCGGTCTCGGCGGTCGTGCTTCGAAGTCCTTCCGCTGACCCCTTGACGGGGGACAACGGATTCGGTGGATGTGGGTCATGACCGAATCGTCATTGTCCGCGAGGATGTTCCTGGTCAAGGAGACACGGGGGAGGCAAGGGGACACAGGGAGGACAGGCCGCCGGGCCAGGGGATGTCCGCCGAGGTGTTCCGTTCCTTGATCGGGCGCGCGCTCTCCCGCTGTGCGGGGGGTGGCGCGAGGGCGCGCGCCGGGTCCACCTCCTCGTGATCACTCTGGTGGCGCGGTCAGGCCGTTCCCTCGGCACCGGGGTTGAGATGACCGTCTTCCACCGCGAGTTTGTAGAGGTCGACCTTGGTGCTCGCGTCCCGCCCGGCCTTGCGGTATTTCGACCGGACCCGATCGATGTACTGCTTCGCCGTTTCCGGGGAGACGTTCATCTTGTGGGCAACCGTCTTCATGGGCATTCCGGTCGCATAGAGACGCAGTGCTTCTACCTCTTTGGGCGACAGATCCGGTTTGTCCGTAGCGTCATCGGTGAGCAGCAGGAATGCCAGCTGCGGCGAGATCCACCCCGTTCCCGCGGCGGCGGCGCGGATCGCGGTGGCCAGATCCTCGATGTCGTCGGTCTTCGGGACGAAGCCCGACGCGCCGGCGCGCATCGCGTCGCGAACCGTCGCGGGAGCCGCCGCGGCGCTGAAAACCACGACCGCGCGGTCCACCGCGAGCAGCCGCTGGATGTTATGGGGCGGCGCGGTGCCATCGCCGAGATCGAGATCGAGCAGGATCACCTGGGCGCCGCGCCCCGGGCCGGCCAGCAGGGCTTCGATGGAGTGGGCGGTGCCGATCAGCCTGAAGTCCTCGACGCCGTGAAGGAGGTCCGCGAGGCCGCGAAGCACGATCGGGTGATCGTCTACTGCCGCCACGGTGATGGCGCCAGGTACTGCGGGTACTGTGGTTCCGTTCGCTACGCTCATGCTGGTCCAGTCGTTCTCCCGGACTTGCCGGCCACGAGGCGACAGACCTCGTCAGGCCGTACGGGCGTTGGTGCCCGCTGGCGGAGCGTGGGGGCGCCACCGATCGCTGGGTGCGTCGGGGACACCGCATCCAGCGACGCCAACCATTTCAGCAGATCCCCACCGGGTGGCTGGTGGAGCATGGGGAGGGCCCAGCGTGGCGAGCGTCACGAGGGACACGTCCATCAGAAGACGATCGTAGATCGTCGGCCGTCCACGCCCGAGCGCGGCTCGGACGTGCTAGCGGCTCGCGGCGAGTTCGTCGGCGTCGGCGCAGGCAATGGGTGCTACGCCAGCGGCGTGCCTGGAGCCAGGCAGACCGTGCTGTGCGCACGACCCCGGCAGCGGGCGCCGACGACGGCTAGCTCGTCCAGTCCTCCCAGCTCAGGCCGGTGACCCGGCTGAACTCCGAGGTGTTCGCCGTAACGACTGTCAGCCCGCGCCGCAGTGCCTGCCCGGCGATCAACAGATCGTAGGCGCCAATCGGCGTCCCGGCCTTCCCCAGGGCGGCGCGCACCTCGCCGGCAGCACGGGCATCCTCGTCATCGAAGTCAAGCAGGTCCAGGTCACCGGAGAGCAGTATCCGCAGGCGCTCGGTGTTCTCCGGCACCTGAGCGCTCTTCGCCACGCCGTACCACAGCTCGAACAGGACGACCGACGAGAGCGCGAGATAATCCTCTGACGCTTCCGCCTCCCGGTACCGTTCCCGCACGCCGACGGGCTTGTTCCGCAGCAGTGCGACCACAGTGCTGGTGTCCAGGAGGCAGTTCACCCGAAGAAGTCCTCCCCGGCGGGCGTCGGCGGCTGGTTCCTGCCGTCCTCGAACAGCGGCACGTCCACGAAACGGTCCAGCTCGGCGAACCAGGCGTCGACATCGGACGCGATCGGCTCCAGCAGCACGCCGTCTCCCATGTGCCGGACGCGCACCCGGTCACCGGGCAGCCGAAACTCCTTCGGGAGCCGCACTGCCTGGCTTCTGCCGTGCATGAAGAGCCTCGCGATCGCCGTGTCCGCCACAACGCCTCCCGCACATGATAGCTATCGATAGTATATACCAGGTGTCTGCTGCCGACTCGGTCAGATGGCGGTAGCGCGGGCACGCTGTGGCATGAGGCGGCGGTGCTGGCGGCACGTACGAGGGCGGCGACAGCCGAAGACGCGCTGGCTGGTCGGCCTGCGGGCAGGTGGCCGCCGGGGCGTCAACGATCGTAGGCGATGCGTTCGAGCCCCATGGCCAGCCTTTCGAACTCCGCCGGATCGGTATAGACGTGCGCGCTCGCGCGGAGGACCGGCCCGGTGAGATCCCGGGAGCGCTCCACGGGGATGGCACTGGTGAGCACCCGGTCCTCTCGGTAGAGCCGGTCCCGGACGGCCACCGGATCGGTGCCGGGGGGCGGTTGCATGGTGATGATGCCGCACGGTGAATCTGGGTCCTCGCGCACCCGCCAGCCGCCGGCCCCGTCGAGAAGGCGTCTTCCCTGACCGGCCAGCCGCGCGATGCGGGCGAAGACAAGTGACGGGCCGGAATCCGTCAGTTCCGTGACGGCCTGCCCCAGGCCGATGCGGGACACGGTCGCCGCCTCGCCTATCCCGAGCCGGGCCAGTCCGGGGAGAGGAACCGGACGGTCGTTGCGGTCGAAGCGTGCGCTGTGCAGGCTCGGCACGGCGATATCAAGAAGATCGACGCTGCCTTTCCGGACGGCGAGAAATCCTGCTCCTCGTGGCCCGCAGAGCCATTTTCTCGACGTTCCGATATAGGCGCTGGCCGCGGTCTGGCGCACCTCGACCTGGCCGAGGGACTGCGCCACGTCGAGTACCAGGGGGACGCCTTCGGCCGCGCAGCGCGCACCGATCGCGGCTGCCGGCTGAACGATGCCCCGTTGGCTTGGCACCTGCGGAAACACCACGAGGTCGAGGTCGACGAGACCGATGCGCCCGGGTGCGTCGGCGCAGGCTACTCCGGCCCGGTCGAGCGTCTCGACGTCGATGACCCCGGTCTCGTCGACGGGAAGATCGACCAGCGAGACCGCGGTGCGCAGCGCCCGGGCGGCGAGTACGAGCATGTTGGACCCGTACTCGCTTGGTACCACGCCGATCCTCGCCCCGGCGGGGAGCCGCCAGGCCATCAGCAAGCTGGCGAAAGCCGCGCTCGCCGAATGGTGGAAGCTCAGGTCATCAGCGTCGAGTCCCGGGCCCATCAGGCTGACGAGCCTGGCCCGCGTGGCGTGGAGCCCGCTGCCTGCCTCCACCTCGGCGGCGTACGCGCCGAGTGCGCTCTCGCGCTCCAGGTACGCGGCCTCGGCCGCGATCGTGGCCCGACTGGGGCGGGCCGCACCGGCCGAGTCGAGATGAACCACCGACGACGGTGACCGGGCCGCACGCCAGCGGTGGAAGAGCCGGAGCTGCTCGGGATCTTCGTTCGGCCCGGGATCGTCGCTGTCGGTGAACCGGCGCTGGCGGGGCTGATGGATCGACGGTGTGTCCACGGGAACAGGGTGACACCTCGACGACGCGTGCGGCACCGTGCCGACGGTATGGACGTCGTGGTTGCGACGGTGTTTCCGTCGGTCGTGGGTTCGAGTCCCACCCGCCCCACCATGTTTGGCATTGTACGAACCGCTCCCTTCGGGGGCGTTGTGGCTGGTAGGGCGGCTGCGGCGGCCTCGGTCGGCGCGGGTCTGGGGACTTTGAAGACTGGTTGGAACCGTCCGGGGCCGAGGATCTTGACTTCGTGGATGAGGGCTTCGACGAGGGCCTTGCGCTGAAGGTCGGTGCCGACTTCGATGATCGTATCGATGTGGTTTGCGATCTTGCTGAGGGTGGCGCGTGGGGGCATGACGGGTTCGTCGTCGATCTGGGCGGTGAGTTCGGTCTGTCGGCGGCGGAGCTGCTTTTGCTTGGTGCGCAGCGCGGCGAGTCGGGTGGCGAGGGTTTCTTCGTCGAGGGTGCCGCGCTCGAAGGCGGACAGGTAGCGGTCGATGGCCTGGTCGGTCTGGGTGAGGTCGGTCTGGACGGTGGCGAGTTCGCCGGTGCGGTCGGTGTGGGCGTCGTGGTGGCGTTGGCGGGCGTGGTGGACGGCGTCGGCGATGAGCTGCTGGTGGTCGCGGTAGAAGGCGGCGAGTGCGGTGAGGATGGCTTGGTCGAGGGCGTCGGCGTCGAGGCGGGGGGCGTCGCAGCGGTCGCGGCTGTAGCGCAGGCGGGTGAAGCAGGTGTAGTAGCGGTAGGTCCGGTTGCGGCCCCCGGCGTTGGAGCCGAGCATCGCTTTGGCTCATTGCGGGCAGCGCATCCGGCCGGTGAGATAGTAGTCGGAGTCGCTGGCGGCTCGGTGGGTGTGCCCGTCGCTGCGGATGGTGAGGATCTTCTCGGCCTCGGCGAACTGGGCCGCCTCGATGATCGGTTCGTGGGTGTCGGTGACGGTGATCTCGCGGAAGGTCAGTTCGCCGAGGTAGACGCGGTTGTCCAGGACGCGGAGCACCTGGTGTCCGGACCAGGGTCCGCCGGTGGTGGTGCGGTGGCCGCGCTCGTTGAGGGTCTTGGCGATGGCGCGGGTGCCGAGCCGGTCGCGGACGTAGAGGTTGAAGATCAGACGGACGACGGGCGCTTCCTTCTCGTCGGCGAGCAGTTTCCAGTTGGCGCGGTCGACCTGGTAGCCGAAGGGCCGGTTGCCGCCCATCCACAGGCCCTTGACGGCTTTGCGTTCCATGCCGGCGATGACCCGGTCGATGATCGTGTCGCGCTCGAACTGCGCGAGCATCGCGAGCATCGCGAGCATCGCGAGCAGCATGCGGCCCATCGGCGTCGCGGTGTCGAACGGCTCGGTGGCCGAGCGGAACACGACCCCGGCCTGGTCGAGTTCTTCGAGCAGGGTGACGGTGTCGCGCAGGTTGCGGGAGAGCCGGTCGACGCGGTAGACGAGCAGCACGTCGATCAGTCCGTGGCGGGCCGCGGACAGGGCGCGTTGCAGGTCGTCGCGGTCGGTGGTGGCGCCGGAGGCGTCGTCGGAGAACCGGAGGGCGATGGCCCAGCCGGGTTGGGAGTCGACGTAGGAGCGGAGTCGTTCTTCCTGGGCTTCGACGGAGTAGGGCTGGTGCTCGTCGTCGGTGGAGCGCCGCAGGTAGATCCCGACGCGGATGGTGTCGAGCGGGTCGGCGGCGGGCTGGGGCGTGCGGTTCGCGCTCTTTCGACGCGAGGTCGCACGGGCCATGGCGCGTTTCCTTTTCTGCCGGTACCGGTCGTGGGTGGCGGCCGAGTTTTATGCGTGGCGCCGGTGGCGGCGGAAAGCGCTACGGCACATCGACCGGCGGGACAATCGGGCGCGGGCCGGGTCGCTGCTGTCGTCGTGGAGCAGGAGGTA
>NZ_CDWWXB010000138.1:6907-9325 GCF_977971855.1 Frankia sp. CoWAU3
CTGAACTTTAGAGAGACCGGCAGTAGGGGCGAATCGGTGTGTCGCCACGCAAGACAGGCACGGAACCCGAAGATCATTGGCTTACCACAGTCAGTAACCTTCGGAGGGTTCCGTGCCTGCCGTCCCATCATCCCTGCTCGAACCGATCTGGGGCGAATTCGACGCGCTGCTCACCGCCCACCACGGCGGCCCGCGGCCGGAGTTCCACCCCGATCATCCCCTGGGCTGTCACCGCCGCCGGATCCCCGACCGGGTGGTGTTCGAGCATGTCGTAGCCGCGCTGGTACACGGCTCGGGCTACGAACGCATCGCCACCCCCGGCTGCTCGGACCGCACCATCCGCCGCCGGGTGACCGCCTAGGCGAAGACCGGACTGGCCCAGAAGCTGCACGCCCTCACGGTGGCCGCCTACGACCAGATAATCGGACCGGACCTGGAGAACCTGACCGCGGACGGCTGCATCACCAAGGCCCCCTGCGGCGGTGACACCGCCGGCCCGTCCCCGGTCGACCGACGCAAGGGCGGCCTCAAACGGTCGGTGGGCACCGACGGCGCCGGTGTCCCCTCGGGCTGGTCTCCGCCGGCGCGAACCGGCACGACTCCCCGCTGCTGGACCCGACGATCGAACAGATGAACACCCAGGTCGGTGTCCTGCCCGCCGGCGCCACGATGCACCTGGACTCCGGCTACGACGGCCAGCCCGTCCGCGACGTACTCGCCACCCACCAGCTGGTCGGTGGCGTCGTCCCCATACCCGCCCACTGCCAGGTCCAGATAATCCGTGAGCCCGAAGGCCCCCAGCTTGACTTCGGCGATGGAGTGCAGGTTTCCGGTCACGACGGACTGCACCACGCCGTCGGCAACCACCGCCGTAATGGCTTCTTTGGCACCGGGCAGGCTCCGGCCGCGCCTCGCATCCGGTCCTGGAGCTGCTCTGACGCCGACAAACTCCGCGTGATCGGCCTGCTCAGCTCCGTACGCCCTCAGCGAGGCCCGAATGGCCCACGATGCCGCCCGGGCTGCCGCCCAGGCCCGGACGGCTGTGGCTCCTTGCGCTGGGGCTGGAGCTGACGCGGCGGTAGGGCCGGCTGGGGGCGACGCGCCGCCTGTCTGGGGCTTCGAGGCGTTGCTGCGCGAGCTCGTCGACGAGCGGACCTATCCGCGGCTGCACCGCATCGCCTGGGCGGGCGAGATCGGCGGCGGCCCGGCGGGCTTCGAGGAGACCGAGGAGTTTCTCTTCGGCGTGGACCGGATCCTCGACGGCATCGCCGCTCTCATCGACCGAACCTCGGCAGCCGGCGGGACGTTGGGCATCGGCTCGAGCTGAGCGACCGCCGCGGTGATGGCACCATCCCGCGCGGCGGCTACCCGGCCCTCCCCAAGCGACGGCGGAGGCCCAGGTCAAGGCGGACCTCAACGATCTCGCGATCAGCAGCCCGCATCGGCGAGCTCGTCGAGGTCCTCGGCGACCCCGGCCATCCGGAACACGACGAGCGCCTGGAATGGCTGGGCCTGCGGGACGCAGGCGAGTTCGACGCAGGCGAGTTCGACCCGGTCGAGTTCGACGCCGAAGACGTGAACAAGGCGCTGTCGACCATCCAATAACACCTCGGTCGGCAGGTTGACGCATCCCCCGGTACCGGCGGCGCCGCGGCGTCTCCGGCCCACGTGACGCACAGACGCCTGGACGACACCTCGTTGCCAGACCCGTACCGCCGGTGGATTCTTGGTCACCTCACCACACCACCTCACCACCTCACCACCTGAAATTCGGGGGAACTACATGCCACCGGACCCGACAGACGTCACTCATCCTGCCTTTCTCGCCAACTATCTTGCTAGCCTTCCCCGGCCGGAACACGTACATGGCGACCCGGCCCGCAGTGTCCGCGAGGACGACTTCGACGGTCACCACGTCGTCATCACGACCACCTACGAGATCACCGTCGACGGCCAACCACTGAAGGCCCACATTGGGGTTTCCAACGACGGCACGGCACACTGCCACGGCCTGCCCAACTATCAGATCCCCTCGGTCGTCGACCTGGTACGCCTGATCATCACCGCCTTCCCCGAGGAGTTCTCCCCCGGGGCCTCTGGCGACGACCATGGCCCGCACGGCGATCCGGGCGAGCACCATCACCACGACGCCCACGACGCCCACGACGAGCTCCCGGAAGGGGCATGACATGGCGGTCGTCCGGCGCGACATCCTTCTCGACGACGACGCGAGAAAGGCCTATATCCGCGGAATCAAGCTCCTCAAACACGAACCTACGACGCTGCGCACGAATCAGTTCGGCATCCCCGATCCGAGCCGACCGGTACGGACCTACGACCTGTTCGTCATCCAGGGCCGCGCAGAGATCACGCTACGTTGTGATCGGTGACGTTTTGTAGACGTGCTGTGGGGTGACT
>NZ_CDWWXB010000139.1:0-7313 GCF_977971855.1 Frankia sp. CoWAU3
ACGGGCCGTCACACCACGCGACCTTCGCGCAGCCCTGCTATTGAGCGTACGTTGGACTATTGGACGTTCATCTGGCAATGTGTAGCATACGGATGAGGCAGAACAGCTCGGACAGGGGGTGGCCGATCCCCCGTAGCGCCTCGGATCATCCTGGATCGGACGGTCGGCCAGGTCGCGATGCGGCGACCCGGCGCCCGCGGGCGTGCACGCTGCGGAGCAGAAAAACGCGGCCGGTGGGGGACCAACCGCCGACACCGGGTACGGATTTGCGAACCGTGGATCGGCGACGCCACGACGATTCCGGGGCCCGGCGTCGACCGGACCGAAAACGGTCGGGCTGTCGCTGTCGGGCGACCCGCCGGTAGCACCCGGGACGGTGAACTTCCGGAGGCCTTCGGAAATGGAAGGATGGAGATCAACCTGGCGCGGGGGATAACCAGCGCACCGGCGGATTTCCGACGTCCACCCGCGTCACGAGGCCTCCCCGAGCGGCCCGCTTCTGGGATGATTCACCAAGGGTTCCGGCCAGGGCGGATGGAGGAGCCATGCCACGACCCGAGCGCGCAGGTCGGGCCCGGTCGCATGCGGCCGGGGCGGGCGAGGCGGACGCGCAGCTGCGCGGTCTCATCGATGCGGGTCGCAGCAAGCTGCCCCCGAGAACGGCGATGCGGGCCCGCGACGCCGCCCGGCCCACCGACGCCGACCTCGCCGAGGCCGAGCGATCGGTGGTACTGCATCGCGGATCACGCCCCGCACCGGCGACCCCGTCGACCAGCCCCACCGACCCGGTCCGCCGCGGCCGGGGTGCCCGCAGGACCCGCCGACGCTCCGACCGCGGATCCGCCGGACCGCGTGAGAGCGGCCCTGCCGAGACCGGGTCCTCGAAGACCGGAGCTTCGAAGACCGGGTCCTCGAAGAACAGGTCTCAGGAAGCCGACGGGGCCGACCCGGGCACCGACGGTACGTCCCCGGTCCGCTCGTAGGTCGAGAGCATCCGAAGCCGCCGCACGTGTCGTTGCTCCCCGCTGAACGGCGTGCTGAGGAAGACCTCGGCGAACGTCAGGGCCGCCGTGACGGTGTACATACGCGCGCCGAGGCTCAGCACGTTGGCATCGTTGTGCTGGCGGGCCAGCGTCGCCGTCTGCTCGCTCCATGCCAGGGCCGCGCGCACCCCGGCGACCTTGTTCGCCGCGATGGCCTCCCCGTTGCCCGATCCCCCGATGACGATGCCCATGCTGCCCGGTTCGGCGGCGGTGGCGGCGGCAGCGGCGAGGACGAACGGAGGGTAGTCATCGTCGGGGTCGTACTCGACAGGACCATGGTCGACGGGCGCGTGGCCCAGCTCCACCAGACGCTCGGCGAGCGCCTCCTTCAGGTGGAAGCCCGCATGGTCAGATCCCAGATGGACACGCATGATGTGTCATCATGCCCGATCACGTGAGGATCGGGTCCTGGCCCCAGGTCCGTTTGAGCTCGTGGAAGCCGGGGGTAGCAGCGACGAGCAGAACTCCGTCCCAGAAGACCGCTTCGGTCGCGTCCGCGGGCAAGGGTACGGACGTGGGTGTGGGTACGAACGTGGCCGCGGGGGTGTCGAGAGTTTCGGCGCTCATGTGGTCTCCTCGGTCGACGGCACCGTTCGACCGGGATCAACCCGTCGGGGTGGTGGTCACTTCCCGCTCACGGCGAGATAACCGGCGACCCTGTTCACCATGGCAGCGAACGGAACGGCGGCGATGGCACCGGGGATGCCGGCCAACACGCCACCGGCCGACAGCGCGATGACAATCGCGAGCGGATGCAACCGCACCGCCCGCCGCATGACCAGCGGCTGCAACAGGTGCCCCTCGGCCTGCTGCACGGCCAACACGACACCCAGAATGATCAACGCATCCGGCACGCCATTCGAGACCAGGGTCACCAGTACCGCCGCGGCGCCGGCCACCGTCGCCCCGACAATCGGGACGAACCCGCCGAAGAACGTCAGCAGGGCCAGCGGCGCGACGAGCGGGACACCCACGCCGACCAGGCCGATGGTGATACCGATCGCGTCGACCGCCGCGACAAAGACCGTCCCACGAATGTAGCCGGTCAACGTGTTCCACGCCTCCCGACCGGCGCCACGCACCCGCTCCTCCGCTCCGTCCGGGAAGCGGGTGACGATCCAGTCCCAGATACGATCCCCGTCGTACAGGAAGAAGAAGGTCGAGAACAGGGTGACGAGCAGGCCGGTGAGCACCTCGGCGGCCACCGAGGCGCCGGAGATCACCCCGGAGACCAGGCGCCCCCGGTTGTTCGCCAGGCTCTTGCGGATGTCGTCGACCAGATTGTCGATCTGGCTCTGTGACAGGTGGAGCGGACCGTTTCTCAGATAGCCGCGGATCTGCTCGACGCCCTCGCTGACCTGGTCACTGACCGTGGGGATCTCGTTCGCGGCGTTGAAGCCCACCGCCACCCCGACACCCACGAACACCGCGAAGAACACGAACAACGCGGTGAAGGCAGCGCCCAGCCGGTTCATACCGAGCCGCTGCAGCCGGTGCGCGAGCGGATGGATGAGAGCGGCGATGAGCAGCCCGGCGATAAGCGGAATCACCACGATCCGGACCCGTCCCACGACCATCAGCAGGATGTAGATGGCCGCGCCCGTGACGATCAGACGCCACGACCAGCCCGCCGAGACCCGCAGCGCGACCGGGATGTGATAATCGGCCCGCCGAGCCGGGGACTCCCCCCCGCCAGCGGCCCGCGGCCCGCCTGGTGGCTCGGATGCCGCCGCCTCGGGCATCGGCGCGGTGGGCATCGGCGCGGTGGACGGCCCACCGCCGGCCGGAACGGCTGAGGCCCGGCGAGCCCGGTGAGGGCGCCCGGGGACGCGACCGAGCCCCGCCACCCGTCTCACCGGCGGCTCCCTTCCTGTCCTGCCCTCTTCCTGCCTTCCCGCGACCGCGCGGACATCCCGATCCTCCCGCAAGCTGGTCACGCGGAAGATGTCGCCATCGTGCCGCATCGGCGACCAGCGAGAGCGGGCACCCTGCGCCAATCACCACAATCCACCATCTCCGGCACCGGTACCACGGCCGACGGCCCGACCACCACGCCCCCGACCACCACGTCCCCCGGCAGCGACCGTTCCCCTCATCGGCGTGGGAGACTGGGAACACGGTGATGACCGTGTGCAGTCCTGCAAGTCCGTGCCGTCCGAAAGGAACCGGGTGCCCAACAACCTCACCCGCGACGAGGCGCGCGAGCGCGCCCGCCTGCTCAACGTTGCCTCCTATGACGTCGAACTCGATCTGACGACCGGCCACGAGACCTTCCGCACGTCAACCGCGGTCATCTTCACCTGCGTCGAGCCTGGGGCGTCGACGTTCATCGAGCTCGCCGCCACGAAGGTCGACGAGGTCGTTCTCAACGGAGCGCCGCTCGACCCCGCCGCGGTGTTCGACGGCGAGCGGATCCGGCTCGCTAACCTCGCGGAGTCGAACCGGCTCACGGTGGTGGCGGACGGCGTCTACTCCCGCACCGGTGAGGGCCTGCACCGCTTCGTCGACCCGGTGGACGAGGCCGTTTACCTCTACACCCAGTTCGAGACGTACGACGCGCACCGGATGTACGCCTGCTTCGACCAGCCCGACCTCAAGGCGACGTTCACCCTCACGGTCACCGTCCCGGCGGACTGGAAGGCGATCTCCAACAGCGCGGTCGCCGCGGTGGCGGAGGCCGCGATCGGGGTGCGCACCATCCGCTTCCTGACCACCCCGGTGATGTCGACGTACATCACCGCGCTCGTCGCCGGCCCGTACCACGAGGTCCGCGACCACCACGACGGCATCGACCTGGGCCTCTACTGCCGCCGATCGCTGGCCGAGTTCCTCGACCCCGCCGAGCTCTTCGAGATCACCAAAGCCGGGTTCGACTTCTACCACCGGGTGTTCGACTACCGGTACCCGTTCGGCAAGTACGACCAGTTGTTCGTGCCCGAGTTCAACGCCGGGGCGATGGAGAACGCCGGCTGCGTGACCTTCCTGGAGGAGTATGTCTTCCGGGCGAAGGTGACCGAGGCCCGCCGCGAGCGGCGGGCCGAGACGATCCTGCACGAGATGGCGCACATGTGGTTCGGTGACCTGGTCACCATGCGCTGGTGGGACGACCTGTGGCTGAACGAGTCGTTCGCCACCTACATGTCGGTCCTCGCCCAGGTGAACGCGACCCGCTTCACCAACGGCTGGACGACCTTCGCCAACGCGGAGAAGGGCTGGGCCTACCGCCAGGACCAGCTCTCCTCCACGCACCCGATCGTCGCCGACGCCCCGGACATGGACGCGGTGCGGACGAACTTCGACGGCATCACCTACGCCAAGGGCGCCTCGGTGCTCAAGCAGCTCGTGGCCTGGGTCGGCCAAGAGGAGTTCCTCGCCGGGCTGCGGGCGTACTTCCGCCGCTACGAGTACGCGAACACGTCGCTGCGCGACCTGCTCGACGAGTTGGAGAACGCCAGCGGGCGGAACCTGACCGCCTGGTCCGCGGACTGGCTGGAGACCACCGGCGCGAACACCCTGCGGCCACGCTTCTTCACCGACTCCTCGGGCCTGTTCACCTCGTTCGACGTGGTGCAGGAGCCGGCGTCGGCGCCGCCGACCGCCTCGCGCACGCTGCGCCCGCACCGGCTCGCGATCGGCCTTTACGATCGGGACGCCACCGGCGCGCTGGTCCGGCGGGAACGGGTCGAGCTCGACGTGACGGGCAAACTCACCGAGGTCGCCAAGCTCGTCGGTGCCCGCCAGCCGGATCTGATCCTGCTCAACGACGACGACCTCACGTACGCGAAGGTGCGCCTCGACGAGCGGTCGCTGGCCACGCTCGTCGAGGCGATCGGCGCCATCTCCCAGTCACTGCCCCGGACGCTGTGCTGGGCGGCGGCCTGGGACATGACCCGCGACGCCGAACTCGCCGCCCGGGACTACGTCCGGCTCGTGCTGTCCGGGGTGACCGCTGAGGACGACATCGGCGTGGTGCAGTCGCTGCTGGCCAAGGCGGACCTGACGATCGACACCTACGGCGACCCGGCAAACCGGAAGCCCGCGCTGCGCGCGCTGACGGAACGCGCCGAGGAGCTGGCGCGCGCCGCGGCCCCCGGCAGCGACCTGCAGCTCGTCTACACCACCTCCTTCGCCCAGGCCGAGGAGGCCGACCAGGTGGCGCGGATCCGGGCGCTGTTCGAGGGCACCGACGTCATCGAGGGACTCGTGCTCGACACCGAGCTGCGCTGGACCCTGCTGACCCAACTCGTCGCCCGGGGCGTGTACGCCGACGCCGAGATCGACGCGGAGCTCGCCCGCGACCGCACCGCCACCGGCGAGAAGCGAGCGGCGACCGCGCGGGCGGCACGGCCGACCGCGGCGGCGAAGGCGGCAGCCTGGTCGGCGGTCATGGACTCGGACACCCTGTCGAACCACTTGGCCGCCGCGACGATGGGCGGTTTCTGGATCTCCGACCAGCTCGAGCTGACCCGGCCCTACGTGGACCGTTTCTTCGACGAGATCGCTGGGATCTGGGAGACCCGCAGCTTCGACATGGCCTCCGCCATCACCCAGATGCTGTTCCCGGCGTCGGTGATCGAACCGGAGACGGTGGCGAAGGTCGACGCCTACCTGGCCGAGCACAACCCGGTTCCGCCCCTGCGGCGGGCCCTGCTGGAAGGCCGCGACGGGCTCGTCCGGGCGCTGGCCGCACGCAAGAAGGACATCGAGGCGGCGGCGTAGCGTACCCGCGTCAGGCCAGTCGGAGCCGGCCCGGCCGGAGGAACCGGCCGGGCCGGCTCCTCCGGGATCAGCGGGGTCAGGGCGTCGGGCTGACCGCCAACGAAGGCTGCGTCGGGGGGAGGGTCCCGGCGGCTGCGCCGCCCGCGCCACCTGCCGCGTCCGCGAGCTGGTGGATGCCGGTGATCAGGCCGCCGACCAGATCGCCCAGCGCGAAGCTGGAGGCCATCGTCAACGCGGCGAGCCCGGTGGCCGAGTCGCTGATCCGCTTCCTGGCGGCCGGAGTCGTGGCGATCCGTACGAACCGCTGCCCGGGCGAGACGAGGATCAGCACGGCGGCATCCCACCCCGCGTCGTCGACGAGGTTCGCGAGGATCCGCTCGGCGGCGAGCCGGACGTCGCCGCGCACCGCGCCGATCCGGATGCTGACGTGGATGCCGGTACGCGTCTCGGCAAGCTCCCGGGCCCGGTCCAGCCGGTCGAGCTGCTCGTGGGTGAACGGCTCACCAGTTGCCACTGGCACCACCCGCGCCGGGAAGGGCGGTCTTCGTCTGCTCGCCCTCGATCTCCTCCGGCTTGGAGCCGATCCAGATCTCGTCGTGCTCCCAGGGTTGCCCCGGGCGGTAGCGCACCGGCCCGCTCTTGCGGCTCGACCACGCGGCCAGCAGGATCGCGATGACGAACCCACCGACGATGGTGCCGCCGTAGATCGCCCATGCCTGCACGGCCGTGAGCGGATCGGGGTTGTAGGGGGTTCCGATCTCCCCGGCCGCGGCGCTCACCGCGAACACCGGCACCGCGAACAGCGCGAGGCCGACAACGGTGAGAGCCCGGCGCGGCGCGATCCTGGATCGCGACCCCGGCGCGAGGTGCGCCCCCGGGCACGGGCGGGAGGTGCCGGCGAACGGCAGCCATCGGGTCTGGCGCGGTCGACGTCGAGTCACGCAGCGAAGATTACCGGGAAATGAGGTTACGGTCCTCGTCTGGGGATGCCGCACCGGCGGACGACACGCCCCGGACCTGGGCAACCCGGACCTGGGCGAGGAACTCGCCAAGCCTGCGCACGTCCGGATCGGTCAGCAGACGTTCTACCGTAACCGGCCGACCGGCGGAGTCGGTCACCGGGAGCCGCCAGTTCGGATAGGCGTCGGTCGTGCCCGGCAGATTCGGCTGATGCCGGTCGCCCAGCGCGTCACCCGGCGACCCGAGCACGATGCGGCACGAAGACCGCACCAGCAGCCGGTGCAGCGCGAAAACGATCTCCTGCCGAACGGCGGGGTCGAACTCCGGCCGGCCGCGCCCGCCGGGGTTCCCCCGTCCGCCGAGGCCCGCCGCCGCGCCCGTCGGATCCACCAGTCCCTCGGATCGCACCAGCTCGACCAACGCGTCCCGCTCGGCTCGCCAGCCTGCCGCCTCGGCCTCCTCCGAACGCCCGAGCAGCCCCAACCGGGCGCGGGTGCGCACGTGCTCGCCCTCGAGGTAGCCGGCGGCGGTGGGCAGGTCGTGCGTGGTGAGGCTGGCCATCGTCGCCGCCCGGTACGCCGTCGGCGGCAA
>NZ_CDWWXB010000139.1:7390-9112 GCF_977971855.1 Frankia sp. CoWAU3
CGGGCGGCCCTCGGCGTCCTGCTCGAACCACAGCACCGTCGAACCCAGCACGTTCATGCGGGCGAGCGTCGTCGCCACCGATGCCTCGACGGTACCCAGATCCTCCCCGACGACGACGGCGCCGGCGCGGGCGGCCTCCAACGCGAGCAGGCCGAGCATCGCCTCGGCGTCGTAACGCACGTACGTCCCGTGAGCGGCGCCCGCCCCAGCCGGAATCCACCACAGCCGGAACAGGCCGAGGATGTGGTCGACCCGCAGCCCGCCGCCGCGGCGCAGCACCGAGGCGACCATCTGACGCAACGGCGCGTACCCGGCCTCGGCCAGGGCGTCCGGCCGCCACGGCGGCAGCCCCCAGTCTTGGCCCTGCTGGTTGAAGGTGTCCGGTGGGGCCCCCACGCTCGCGCCGACGGCGAGAACGTCCTGCAGCGCCCAGGCGTCCGCACCGCCCGGATCGACGCCGACGGCCAGGTCGTGCACGATCCCGGCGGCCATCCCGGCAGCCCGGGCGGCGGCCTGCGCCACGGCGAGCTGCTGGTCGCAGCGCTGCTGGAGCCACACGTGGAAGGCGACACGGTCGGCCAGCTGCGCCCTCGCCTCGGCGACGGCGGGCGCGCCCGGATGAGCGAGACCCGCCGGCCAGGTCCGCCAGTCCGGGCCGTACCGCTCGGCGAGCGCGCTCCAGGTCGCGAAATCGATCAGGTCGGACCCGGCGGGCTCGGACCCGGCGGGCTCGGCGGACCCGGCGGATGCCACCTGCTCGCAGCCACGCCGGAAGACCTCGAAGAGCAGTTCCAGCGCGGCCAGCTTCGCCCGCCACACCACGTCCCGATCGAGCAGACCGTCCCGCCGCCCGTCGCGACGGGCGCCGCGGGCGAGCTCGTCAACGGCCGCCCGGGTGGCGGGATCGGCCCGGGCGTACTCGGGCGTCCGCTCCGGTCGCAGGTAGAGCGGGGAGACGAAACGGCGGCTCGCGGGCGAGTAGGGGGACGCCGCGACGGGCAGGGTCGGCGCACCCGCATGCAGCGGATTCACCAGCAGCACGTCGGCACCCGCCCGGCCCGACCAGTCGGCGAGCGTCGCGAGATCGCCATAGTCCCCCATCCCCCAGGACGACGTCGAGGTGAGCGCGTAGAGCTGGATCATCCAGCCCCAGGCGCGGGCCGGCGGGGCGAGGGCGGCGGGGCCGGGCACCGCGGCCGGCACGGCAACGACCTGGCAGCGATGCCGCTCGGTTCCGGCGTCGATGTGCAGCACGTGGTCCCCCAAGGGCAGGCCCGCCGGGAGCCCTATCGGCCGGGCGACCCAGGGCACACCGTCGAGCACCCGCTCGGCCAGGGGGGCACCGGGGGGATCGAGGACGATTCGGCCGCCGGTGCCGAGCTCCAGCTCAGCGTGTGGAATGATCTCCACCGGCGTGTGAACGACCACCGGGCGCGGTGCTGCTGCGACGACGACGGCGCAGGCCGGCACCCGGCGTCGCCAAGGCCGCTCCAGCGCCGCCGCGAGCGCTGCGGCGGGATCCGTCGGATCGACCCCCGCCAGCCGCAGGACGGCCCGGACGGTGTCCGGCGCGACCTGTACCGGGACACCGTCGGCCCCGAGGTAGGACGTCGCCACGCCGGACACCGCGGCGAGTTCGGCGAGGACCGGGTCGATGGCGGGGTCCACTACCGGCGTCCCAGCGGGCTGCGGTCCCGCCGGGGCGGTGGGACCGGCGGGGGA
>NZ_CDWWXB010000140.1:0-3804 GCF_977971855.1 Frankia sp. CoWAU3
GTCCGTGGTTGGCGGCGGTGCGGGAGGCGGGGACGGGCCGGTGGCTGGTGAGTGCGACGGAGGTGGATCGGTTCTGTGCCGCGCGGGTGCCGCCGGCGGTGGTGTTGGGCTATGACGTGACGTGTTCGGCGCCGAAGTCGGTGTCGTTGCTGTGGGCGTTCGGGGATGAGGAGATTCGCCGGGATGTGGCCGCGGCGATGGACGCCGGTGTGGAGGCGGTGCTCGGCTATCTGGAACGGCATGCGACGGTGGGCACCGTTGCCGGCCGGAACCGTCCGGGGGTGGGGGTGGCGGCGGTGTCGTACCCGCATGAGGTGTCGCGGAGCGACGAGGCCCATCTGCATGTGCATTCCATCGTGGTGAACGCGACCGCCGTCCCCGATCTGGATGAGCAAGGCCGGCCGGTGGCCGATGAGCAGGGCCGGGGGCGGGTGGACTGGCGGGCGTTGGACGGGGAGGTGTTCCTCTCCCACGTGAAGACCGCTGGCTATGTGGGGGCGGCGGCGCTGCGCCATGAGCTGTCCCGGCGGCGCGGACTGGCCTGGGGGCCGGTGCGTAACGGGGTGGCTGAACTCGCCGCCTTCCCCGCGCAGCTGCTGGCGGCGTTCTCCACCCGGCATGGGGAGGTCCAGGCCGAGTACGCCCAGCTCGTCGCCGACGGGTTGACGCCGGGTGGGGTGACCGAGGCGGCGGCGCAGCGCGGTTCCCGGGCGGCGAAGAAGGTCCTCGCTGACGCGCAGGTCCGCCGCATCCAACACGAACGGCTGACGGCCGCCGGATGGACGCCGCAGCGGGTCCGCGCCCTTGCCGCACCCGCCTCCCGGAACCGGGCCCCGGTCGACGGTGAGGACCTGGCCGGGTTGTGCGACCTGCTGACCGGCCCGGCCGGATTGACCGAGCACGACTCGACGTTCGACCGCCGTGCCGTGGTACGACGGGTGGCCGCCTGGGCCGCCGATCGGCTGCCCGCGGACGAGGTCGACCGGCTCACCGACCAGGTGTTGGCCGACCGGCGGATCGTCCTGCTCGGCCACAGCGCCGCCCGGGCCCGCCAGCAACCCGAGCCGGTGTACACGACGCAGGAACTGCTCGAGGTCGAGGACACCCTGCTGGCCCTCTGCCGGCAGGGCCGGGTTGAGGCCGGCGCGCAGCCGCGGATCCTCGTCGACCCGGCCACGCTCGAAGCCCATCTCGCCGCCGCGCAGCAGCGGCCGTCATCGGACGGCCCGGGTGGCGTCGGCGGCGAGGACGGCGGCGGCCAGGGGAGCGGTGGGCCGTCGGGGCCGGCGCTGTCGGCCGAGCAGATCACCCTCGTGCGCCGGCTGCTCACCTCCGGGGATCTGGTGCGGCCGGTCGTCGGGCCGGCGGGGTCGGGGAAGACCGAGGCGATGCGCCTGCTGACCCGGATCGTCCACGCCGGCGGCGGGCAGGTGTTCGCCGCCGCGCACGGGGGCCGGCAGACCGAGGAACTCACCGGCCGGATCGGGGTGGCCGGGCGGGTGGTGTCCGGCTGGCTGACCCTGCTCGATCACACTGAGGATCCGGGCCGGGTGTGGCCGGCGGGCAGCGTGGTCATCGTGGATGAGGCCACGCAGGTCTCGACCCGGGACGCCGCCCGACTGGCGCGGTATGCGTCTCGGACCGGGACCGTGCTGATCCTGCTCGGTGACCCGGCGCAGCTCGGCGCGGTCGGCGCCGGCGGCTGGTACGCCCATCTCGTCGCCTCCACCCCCGACGTGCCGGCGTTGGGCAGTCTGCACCGGCAGACCGGCGCGGCGCTTGCGCCGGTCCGCGCCGCCCTCGGCGCGCTGCGCGCCGACACCGGCGCGTCGGCGAGGAAGGCTCTCGAGCTGCTGGCCGCGGACGGGCGGATCCGCCTGTTCGACTCCCGCGAAGCACTGCTCGCCCAGGTTGTCAACGACTGGTACACCGAACGCACCGCACCGCACCCTCGAGGCGCCACCGACCCGGGCAGCGTGGACGGCGCGGGCAGCACGGAGGGCGACGGGTGGACGGCCGCCGGTCCGGGACGGCGCCGGTCAGGGGGTACGGTCCGGCCCCGACCCGCGGCAGCGTTGCACATGATGGCCGAGCGGACCCGCGACGTGGAGATCCTCGCCCGTGCCGCCCGTGACCGTCTCGCCGCCGACGGCACCCTGACCGGACCGGTCCTGACCGTGGCGGGCCGGGACTTCCAGGCCGGCGACGAGGTCATCACCCTGACCCAGACGGGTCACACCCTGATCCCCGCCGGTAAGCCCGCCTCGGCCTACAACCGTACTGGCACCCTCGGCCGGGTCACCGCCGTCCACCTGGATCCCGACCATCCTGACCGGCAGGCCCTCACCGTCCGCTTTCCCAGGAAGGGCAGCGTGCGGATGCCGTGGGAGTACCTCACCCACCGGTTCACCGATGGTCGCACCGGCGGTCTCGGCTACGCCTACGCGATCACTGCGGCGAAAGCCGAAGGCTCCTCCCTGCCCACCGCACGAGCCGTCGCCCCCGACGACACCAGCCGCGCCGGCCTCTACGTCATGCTCTCCCGAGCCCGGACCGATCTCGCGGCCTACGTCATCCGCCGGGCCGATCTCGAAGCCGACCTTGACGAAGAAGACTGGCTGCCCGTCCTGCGTGACCCGACCGGACCCCTCGAACGCTTCGCCGACCACCTCGCCCAGTCCCGCACCGAACGCCTCGCCAGCGAGTACGACCCGCTCGCCCACGCTGCCCACCGGCTGCGGCGCACCCACACCCTCGCCGGCCTCGCCCGACTCCCCGCACCCCCGCCATCCGGCGGCGCGCACCGCGCGGCCGGCGCGCCGCCCGCGCCGCCCGCGCCGCCCGCGCCGCCCGCCGTGCTGCGACGCGCGGAACTCGCCGCGGAAGCGGCCCTGCGCACCGCCGCCGTCGCCAACCCGCCCGCCGATCTCGTCGCTCGCATCGGGCCACGACCCGCCGCCGGCGCCGACCGCGCTCTGTGGGACCGGGCCGTCGGCGCCCTCGCCGTCCACCACGCCCGCTACCGGCCGGCCGTCCCACCTCACGACCCTGGACCCCCACCCTCATCCGGCGAACCGGCCGGCACCCTACGGGCCCGGTGGATGCTGCACCATGATCAGGCCACGCGCCTCGCTCGAACCTGGGCCGACGCTCTACCCCGCCGGGCCCGCGCCCGCTTCCACAGCCGCGCCGAACAGATCCCCCGCGCCCGTGCCATCGCCGGCCTGCACGCCCTGCTCGACAACGGCCATCAGCCCGCTGATCTTCTCGTCGCGTTGACCCGCGAGGACCGGAGCAGCGTCCGCACCGGCGCTGCCGTGCCCGACCACCGCGTCACCGACCTCTGCCAGCAGCGGGGACTCCACCCCACCGACTATCTCCTCCCCCCGCCGCGTCCGGCCCGCGACGAGTGGAACGAGCTCGTCGGCCTGCTCGACACCTGCGAGATCCACCACCTGGCCCGTCACCCCACCGCCCAGCTCGCCGCCGAACGCCGCCACCTCCGCGACGCTCAAGGCGCGACCGTCCCGCGGGCGAGGCCACACGGAGAAGGCAGCCGGGAAAGCACCGTCGAGGCACGCACCGGCCGCCAAGACAGGCTCCGGCTGATCGAGGAAGCCCTCGACCGGCAGATCGCGCACGCCGTGTTCCGGGCCGGTATCGACCCCGCCGACTACCTCACCGGATTCCTCGGTGCCCGTTCCAGCGCAGGCTTGGACGCCACCGGATGGGATAGCCGGGTCGAGGCCGTCGAGGGGTTCCGCCACCGCGACCTCGGCCTGCCCTACGGCACCCCGGCCACCA